>JAZURK010000201.1:0-4668 GCA_045606165.1 Christensenellaceae bacterium | reverse complement strand
ACCGAAAAACTTGCAGACCTATCTCAAGAAGAACAATTAAAAGTTTACAACTTACAAGTTTTACTTGAAGCGGCGAACACGTTTGACGCGTATTTGTTTATGGATATGGCGCCTATCGTTGATAATTTTATCAGTTTAGTTGACTCTATCGATAGCTTTGAATATTCTGACGAATTTAAACAAAAATTAGACGATGCGAGCGAAGTTTATTCTACTATTCACGAGTTCTATTTAGAAGTTGTTGAAAATGAAAAAACCGTGCTTGACGGATACTATGAAAAGTATAACGACCACGACTTAGCTAACACTGTTACGGAGCTTATTGAAAGCTTACCTTCTGAAATTAACGACCTTAACGTTGGAAGGTTTAAGTATGCAATCTCTGAATACGATAGTTTAACCGAATATCAAAAAACACTTATAAAAACCAGTGATATTTTAAAAATAATCGAATTTAGCGAAGTAATTGACGAAAAATATTCAACCGAATATCTTTTTACGTTTGATAGTTTAAATGAAATGTTTAGCGTAAACAACGCAAAAATTGTTTCCGGAAACTTTAGTTTTGAAAACGTAAGCACCGAAAAAGCGGCGATTTGCACAAATGACTCTAGCATTGCGTTAACCTCACCTTACGGCGGAAATTTATCAATTTATCTTGCAAATTCAAGCGAAAAAATTAATCTTGTCGTGTCTAAAGGCTCTAACCAAATTGCTAAAGTATCTTGCGCTGATAATAGCATTGTCAATATATCTTTAGTTGAACTTGGTAACTATTCGATAACTTTTGAAGGAACAGGCCAGACAACAGTTTATGCAATAGCGTTCAAATAAAAATATAAAAAACAAAACTCGCAGATAACCGTGTTATCTGCGAGTTTTTATTAGTATAACTGATCCATTTTTTCTTTTTCGCTTAAATCTTCTAAAGTCAGTTGCTGACTTGCGCCGTTTGGTGCAACCATTTTATATTTTGCTTCTTCAGTAAGTTTTTTTTGCGAATATAAAATTCTATATTTCTTTACGCCTATTTCTAAAAATTCTTCTAAAGCACCGATACAATCTTCGATAATTGCGTATTTTATAACTTCTTTGCCTTTTTCGTTTCTTATGGTTACGTCGCAAGCACCCAAAACAGGCTCGGTCGGTTTAGTTGATGCAACCTGTAATAAAAAATCTTTATTCTCTTGGTTAACCTTACTTACCTGTGGAACTTCTATACAAATGCTTACAGCTAAAATGTCTGCCACCTTTACGTATTCGTTTGCACCAAACTTTACGCTTTTACCTTCAAAAGTTATAAGTGGTTTGCGCTTTATCGGGTATTGCGCAAGCGAGCTCGGTATCATTGTAACAAGTAGAACTAGCATACCTGCCATTAAAATACCCATCATACTGTTTCCCGTCGTGAAAAGCCAAACTGCAAATCCACCCGGTAAAAACGCTAATAAAACGTAAAACGTAACTAGTTTTGTACGTCTTTTACGGTTAAATTCTATATCTGGAAAAAATTCCTTTTGCATAACTAACTCCTTTAATCTAACAATTAAAGAAAGTTTAAACTATTTTATCAAATTTGTCAAGAAAATTCAAATAAAGTATGCAAAAAGGCGAGATAGCACGTTACTGAATATAATCGAAAAACTGTTGCGCTTTTTTAACGAAAACTCGAAAGACTCGGATAACATTATATTAAAATCAAACAAAAGTTCGTTTATAACGCGATTATTCACTATAAACACACTATCCTCAAGCTGATAGTTCATAGACCTTATATCAAAATTTTGCGAACCACAAAGTGCAACTTCCCCATCGATAGCAATAAGCTTTTGGTGTAAAAATTTTGGTTTATAAAAATAAACTTCAGCGCCAACCCTTTTAAGTTTTTCTGCGTACGTTGAATTTAACGTTAAAATTATTCGAGATACCTTTTTAGGTAAAATAATTTTAACGCTTACGCCTTGATATATAGCAAACTCAATCGCTCGCAATATATCGTCTGAAATTGATAGGTATGGTGTTGTAATTATAATTTCACTTTTTGCAAGGCTTATAAGCTTTTGTATGACACTTTCAAGCGTATTCTTGCCGTTTATTGAAAAGGGCTGAACATAACCTGATTTTTCGTTTTCATCAAAAAACTCAAACTCAATATATTCTTTTTTAGTGCGCAAAAACATATTTTGCACCGATTTCACCGCGTCACCATACAGCTTTAAACCACAATCCTTGCTCGGTCGTTTATTTTCGTCGTTAAAATTAACTCCACCCAAAAAAGCAACTTTCCCATCAATTACGGCAAGCTTTTGGTGGCACCTTTTATTAAACGATAGCCCCATAAAAAGACTTAGTGGACGGTACTCGGTAATTTTTACACCTAGGCTTTTAAGGGTGCGTCCACACCGTGACGTAGAAAAACCTTTCGAACCAAAATAGTCAACGGTAAGCTCAACCTTAACGTTTCTTTTTGTAGCATTAATAATTTCAGAAATAAGCTTAAAATAATGCTCTCCGTTATCTAGTATATAAAACTGAAGATACACAAAATTTTTTGCGTTTTTTATTTCTTCTATAATTTCGTCTAAAAAGCCTGAGGAGGTTGAAAAATATTTTAATTCATTCGCGTAAAGCAACGGAAAATTAGTGCGATAATCGATATATTCGGCGACTTTTGCAAAATCTTTCTTTTCTTTTGATAAGCTTTTTAAAGCTTTTTTATAATTAGTTAAAGGAGAACGAACGCTTCTTTCTTTAAGCTTAATTATAAATTTTTCAAGATATAAAAATAAACAAACTCCAAAACCAAAATAAGGAATAACTGCCATTTGAGCGATTATTAAAAGTTTAAAGCGTACACTCTTTTCAAAAATTAAAATAAGTAAAACGCTAAGCCCTAAAATTATAAAATAAACGACCACTCGATTAAAAAATCCTGCTATAAAATATATTAAAAAAGAAATTAGCGTAATTGCTGTTAAATCTAAAAGAACAGAAAAAGCAATCTTTAAGTAAAACTTATTCATCTTCTTTTTCCACTTCCCCGTCGCCAATTTCAGTAACGCCGTCAACTGCTAAGTAACTGTCTTTTCTTATAAGCGTTCGATTTACCACTTCACCATTAACGACCTTTTTGATATATCCTTCTGACTTATACCCCTTTTTCGGAGTAATTACAACTTTAGTTTCGCCATGCTCTAGCTCGCTGTTTATTACCGTATTAGTCTTTGGTATAATTTCTGTTAGCACAATACTTTCACGCACTATATCATAATATTTTTGCTCACCGTAAATTTTAAAGGTTACACCACGGCTATCCACCTTCCCGAATAAAAAAACGGGCATTTTAGTAGTATTTTTAAACTTTAAATCACAAGATACCGAGTTGACCATAGCATCGAAGCTTGGCTCGATGTAATTTACCAATAAGCTATGACGGTGTGCTTCTATAATTTCAAGACCGGAAATTAGTGCGCTGTTATATAAAGTGGTCGACGCTTGACAAACACCACCACCAACACCTTCGACAAACTCGCCACCAACGATAATTTTTGCCATCTTATATCCACGCGCTTCCGTTCTTTTCCCAACCACTTGATTAAACGAAAAAGTTTCGCCAGCATCGAGCATATATCCGTTTATCGAGCTTGTTGCAAGCATTATATTTTGTACTCGGTCACAATTAAAGACGTACTCTGTGCGAAAAGTACCGCGTAAATACGAGCATTTTTCAATATCCTTCTTTTCATACTTTGGTAAAATATCGTTATATTTTAAAGTTACCACTCCGCCGGATAAATCGACAGCACTTTTTAAATCTCTAATAAGAGATATTCTATCGACTTCCCAACCGTTTTCACCTGCTTCAATTTTTATATCGGTAAAATTTTCTAATATAAGCTTTGGATTTTTCGGCAAGGCTTTTTCTTTTTTTAGAATATCTTCAATAACTTTTTCTTCGTTATTTATAAAATTTCTTCCATAAAAATCTGAACAAACATTTATAGTGTAAACGCCATTTCTACCCCTTAAAATCACCTCAGCTTGCGCGCGCGCAAATTTAGGATTACAAAGTATAAAAAGTATTAAAATTAATGGCAAAAAAAATTTCCGCATATAATTATTTTGCGGAAATTATGTCTAAATATGTAATTTAACCGTGCTATTTAACGACATTTTAAGATTTTTTAAATTTTTTTGATAAAAACTCAACGCACTCTTTCGATAACGCATATCCGTAAAAGGCTTCGACGTCTTCGCCGATATAAAACTTAATCACGCCACTTTTATACGAAAATTTGTAAACGCTATCAAGCATTACTTCACGAGTTTTGAGCGACGTATTCGTATAGTTTATTTCAAGTGCTCTATCTTCTGTTAGAATAAAACAGTTATTTTTCTTTTCAAAGCGTTTCATAATACTAAACGCCCAAACAGCTTCAGGTATTACGTGAATAATAAAAGCCAACACAAAAATAAGCGCATAGCTAAGCTTGCTTCCGTTTATTATCCCACTCATAACTTCAGAGCCTATTAAAAAACCGTCGCACACTAAAGAAATTAGACTTACTACAATCAGTATGCCCATTTCAATGTAAATTCTTGTAACCGATTTTTTATTTTCGCAGGCGAGTAAATTTTCGCCCGCACAAAATTCTTCAATATTGAAAT
>JAZURK010000200.1:0-5328 GCA_045606165.1 Christensenellaceae bacterium | reverse complement strand
ATAATCATATAAAGGGAATTTGTAAACACTTTTTATTAAATTTTTTTAAATTTTTTATCTTTTTTTAACTTTAAGCCCCTTCTAACATCATTTTATCGGCAATTAGCGCTATAAATTCACTGTTCGTAGGTTTATCGCCAGGCCCGTAAGCGCGCATACCAAGCATATTGTTTATACTTTCAATTCTACCCCTTGCCCACGCTACTTCAATGGCGTGACGGATAGCGCGTTCTACTTTCGACGCGGATGTATTAAACTTTTCACCTATACTTGGGTAAAGTTCTTTAGTTATGTTGTTAATAATTCCAGGAATATTAACCGCCATTTTAACGCCTTCTCTTAAATATTGATAGCCTTTAATGTGCGGTGGAATTCCTACCGATATAAAAATTTTACTAATCTTTTCGTCTAATGACGTCTTTTTCATTTTGGCAACTAGGTCTTTATTATTAGATATGCTTTCACAAGATAATTCTGTTAACCTTTCAACTAAAACTTCACTTTTACAAGGTTTAGCCAAATAATAAATAGCACCAGCGTTCATCGCGCGCGAAATCGTTGGCTCGCTTGTTATAGAACTCAATATTACGATTTTAGTTTTTAAGTTAAGTTTTTTGATTTCTTCCATAACGGCAACACCGTCAAGGTTTTTTAAAACTATTCCTAATATTAAAAAATCCGGATTTAATTTTGAAACTAGTTCAAGTCCTTGCGCGCCGTCGCACGAAGTACCCACTACTTCAAAATTATTTAGGTTAGAAATAGCCTTAACGACACTTTCAATCCCTTCAATATTATCTTGCAAAATTACTACGTTTTGTTTAGCCATACATATACTCCTAGCTTAAAATTTTTGACATTAAAAACACTCGGTTTTCAATTGCTCTTTCATTGTATCACAAATTTTTAATAGCGTAAACAATTTTTAAACAAAATATGTCACGAATTTTAATTTAACTTGTCGAATTTTGTAAAATATTCTATTTGGATATAGTTTTTATAACTTTTTACCATAAAAAAGGCGTAAAATAAAACTCTAAAACGAATTTTAGAGTTTTGAATTTTTAATTTAAAATTAGTTTTAGTTTTAAATATCGTTAAATTAAAGCGGAATAACTACGGTCATAATAGTCCCTTCGTTTAAAACGCTTTCGCAATTTATACTGCCGTTTAAAAGTTCCAATATCCTTGAAACAATCGAAAGCCCTAACCCTATGCCTTTTTGCGAATGTGAGTTATCCACTTGGAAAAACTTATCGAAAATATGTTTTTTAACTTCTTCAGTCATACCGATACCGTTATCTTTAATAGTGACTACCGC
The DNA here is from genome assembly GCA_045606165.1 of Christensenellaceae bacterium. Taxonomy (GTDB): domain Bacteria; phylum Bacillota; class Clostridia; order Christensenellales; family Borkfalkiaceae; genus HGM11412. The sequence goes on along the minus strand of JAZURK010000200.1, from coordinate 4,007 downwards.
GTTACCATGCTTTTCTTTTAAAGACACTTCTATTTTACCGCCGTCACCCGTATATTTTATCGAGTTGTTAAGAAGGTTAATCCAAACCTCTTTTAAAAGGTCTTGCGAAGACTTTATTTCGACCATATCGATATTAGTTTCTATTTCAATATTTTTTTCTTTCAATTTATTATCAAAAAGCAAAATACAGTCTTCAATTTGTCCGTCAAGTGAAAATTCTTTCTTATCTTCGATAATCGCTTGACTATCAAGTTTAGCAAGCAACATCGTTTTTTCAGAAAGTTTAGAAAGTCTTTCGCTTTCTTCAATTATTATTTTTACGTATTCTTTTTGCTCGTCGGTTAAATTTTCGTTATCTCTTAATAATTCAGCGTAGCCCTTTACTGAAACGATAGGCGTTTTAAACTCGTGTGAAAAACCCGAAATAAAGTCGTTTTTAAGTATAGATACCGATGAAAGTTGCTTAATCATACGGTTAAAGTTGTTAACCACCATACTAATTTGCTCGTTTGAGGAAATTGGCGGTAAACTAGTATTGAAGTCACAATCAGCTATCTTATCAATAGTTTCGTTTAAACTATCTAAAACCTTTACGCTTTTATTGGTGATTAAAATTGCTATAGGAATTCCCACGCACGCGCTACCTACAACAAAAGCCAAAATTAATAAGCCGTATTGAATTTCAGTATCAAAAGGAACGTACCTTTCAATAACGTAGTTTATTGAAATACCAAACACTATACCTATAACCCAAGCAATAAGTATACCAAGCGTTAAAGTTATTGGCGAAAATATATATTTACGCTTATTAAATTTAAGTTTTTTAATTTTCATTGTCGTACTTTACACCCCTATAACCAATACCCCTAACGGTTTCTATATCTATATTTTTAAATACGGATATTTTATTGCGGATTTTATTAACGTGCACTTTTAAAGTATCTTCTTCCGTTTCACTATCAAAATCCCAAAACTCCTCAAAGAGTTTACGTTTAGAAAAGGACTGTTCCGGAAAAGACATAAGTTTATATAAAATCCCAAACTCCTTTTTAGTTAACGTTATGCTTACTTCTTTGTTAGAAACGGTTAAAGTATCATAGTCTAAAACGGTATCGCCTATTTTAATTTTTCGTTCAGACACGATTTTTGCACGTCTTAACACCGCTTTTATCCTTAAAGATAACTCCTTAAAGTCTATAGGCTTAACCATATAATCGTCAACACCAACGGTAAAACCTTTTGCTTTATCTTCAATATCGCCTTTAGCAGTTACCATAATAGACGGAATATTAATATTTAAGTTTTTTATTTCCGTTAAAAACTCATAGCCGTTCATTTTAGGCATCATCGCGTCAACTATTAAAATATCGTAATGAGTTTTACCTACTTTATCAAGCGCGTCAAGCCCGTCGTTTGCCGTAGCGACGTTATAGCCGTCGTTTTTTAAGTTGATTTCCATAAGTTTTCTTATATTTTTATCATCTTCAACAATTAAAACGTTAAACATAACAGTACCTCTTAATACATTTTAGCATACTTTTAAATTTATTTACAGCATTTTAATAATAAATATTATTAATTTTTAACAATTTATAAAAAAGGTTTTTACATATTTAATATTTTGGTGTATACTAAATTGTAAGAAATTTAAGGAGTGTTAATTTATGTATCCACACGCGTTAATACCAGGCACGACTATTAACCTTTACGGCGTTATGACGGCGCTTGGAATACTCGCTTGCTTTGGCGTATTGTTTTTATATAGCAAAAAATTAAAAATTGATAGTAGGTTTACCGACTTCGTTTTCTACGACGCCGTTATATCTATTGCTATCGGCTATTTCTTCGCCGCGCTTTTCCAAGCATTTTATAATTATTTAGAAAACCCTGAAGCAGGCTTTCAATTCGGTAGCGGTATAACGTTTATCGGTGGCTTAATAGGCGGTGCAGGCACTTTCCTCGTGGTATTCTTTGCACTTCGCAAGCGCACGCACGGACCTATTACCAACATTTTATCGTTAGCGCCTTGCTGTATCGTTATTGCGCACGCTTTTGGTAGACTTGGGTGCTTGTTTGCAGGTTGTTGCCACGGCGATTACTTGGGCACTGAACCAGTATTCGGCGGTATTTATATGAAAGGCTCGGTTGACGGATTTACTAAATGGGGTTATTTCGTACCTATTCAGTTATACGAAGCGTTATTCTTATTCGCGCTTTTTGCCGTAATGAGTTTCTTGCTTTTAAAATTCAAGTTCCAACACAACTTAAGCGTTTACCTTATCGTTTACGGTATTTTTAGGTTTGTAAACGAGTTTTTTAGAACTGACAATCGTGGACAATTTATCGGCAGTATTTCCCCATCTCAATTTTGGTCAATCGTTATGATAATAATTGGCGTTGCTATGATATTTGTAATGAATTACTTGCTAAAAAGGACTAAAACTAATGAATAAACTTAAAACAATACTAAAACTTTTCGTTACAATGTTTAAAATTGGATTGTTTACCTTTGGCGGTGGATACGTTATGGTAACGCTAATTGAAAACGAGTTTGTAGAAAAGAAAAAATGGCTTACTCAAGAAGAATATTACGATATGCTTGCAATAGCCGAATCTACACCAGGACCTATAGCAATTAACAGTTCAACGTACATAGGTTATAAACTAGCAGGATTTTTAGGTTCGCTTTTTGCAACGATAGCAGTTTGCTTACCATCGCTTATCATTATATATATAATATCGTTATTCTTCGATAAGTTTTTAGAGTTTACTTTAGTTGCTAACGCCTTTAAAGGTATTCAAGTTTGCGTTTCTTACCTAATAATTTCAGCGGGTATAAAAATGATTAAAAAACTTGAAAAAACACCGCTTAATATAACGCTTATATCCATAACCGCCGTTGTTATGACTACTTTATCCCTTCTTGCCGTATCGTTTTCGTCTATATTTTATATATTGATAGGTGGTGCGGTTGGCTTGACGGTATTTTTAATAACTTCCGCCGTCAACAAAAAGAAAAGAAAAGGGGGTAACGAATAATGCCTGTACTTTTAAAATTATTCCTTACCTTTTTAAAGATTGGCGCGGTATCGTTTGGCGGTGGATACGGTATGATTTCGCTTATGCGTGAAGAAGTTTTATCTAACGGCTGGGCAACTGAAGAATCTTTTTTAAACTTTATTGCCGTTGCGGAATCAACACCCGGACCTATCGCCGTTAATATGGCAACCTTTATAGGCTCAACGAATTACGAAATAGGTTGGCTTGGCGGACTTATTGCTACGCTTGGCGTTATTTTACCATCGTTTATAATAATCCTTTTAATAGCGTCGTTACTTCGTGGTTTCTTACAATATAAAGGCGTTAAATCCGTACTTCACGGCATACACCCTACCGTTGCAGGACTTATTACCGCTACGGGTATTACTATGCTTTTATCGGTAATTTTAAATATATCTAATATTCATAGCGCGGTTTGTTTAGATTATAAATCTCTTATAATTTTAGGTTTAATTATTCTTGTCGCTTTTGGATATAAAAAACTTACCAAAAAGAAAATTTCGCCAATACTTTTAATAGTTATCTCGGCGGTAATGGGAATTTTATTCTTTTCATTTTAATTAGCATTAAAAAAGACCTTTCGTTTTATCACGAAAGGTCTTTTATATTGTTTATTTTAGGCTATTGAGTTGAATTAGCCTTTATTACTTAACTTTTTTACCCATTACAAAAATGTCCGAAACGTTAATACCGTCGTCAAAAGCAATAATATCGGCATCGTAACCAACTTTAATATTACCTTTGTTAACTTTTAAAACTTCGGCAGGAACTTTAGTAGCCATATAAACCGATTCAGCAACGGTGTAGCCACATTCCCCAGTCATTACCCTAATAAGCCTATCAGAAGTAGCAACCGAGCCCGCAAAAGCCGTTCTGTCTTTAAGTTTACATACGCCGTCTTCTACGATAAACGCAGTGCCACTCATAACGCCTTCAACGATATCAGT
>JAZURK010000199.1:0-2185 GCA_045606165.1 Christensenellaceae bacterium | reverse complement strand
ATAATTTCACTTGCAACAGTTATATCAAAACCGTCCTCGCGTGGTACACCGTTAGCTTTTGAGCCAAGCCCATCAACGATATTCCTAAGCTGTCTATCGTTCATATCAACGCATCTTTTCCAAGTTACGCGATTAACGTCTATTCTTAACTGATTTCCTTGATGAATATGGTTATCAATCATTGCAGCAAGAAGGTTATTTGCCGCGCCTATTGCGTGAAAATCGCCCGTAAAATGAAGATTTATATCTTCCATTGAAACGACTTGTGCGTACCCACCGCCTGCAGCACCACCTTTAACACCGAATACAGGACCTAAAGAAGGCTCTCTAATAGCAACGACAACTTTTTTACCCAAGCGGTTAAGCGCATCACTTAAGCCGATTGTAGTGGTCGTTTTTCCTTCGCCTGCAGGAGTTGGCGTAATGGCGGTAACTAAAACGAGTTTTCCGTCTTTATTCTTAGATTCCTTTAAATACTTTAAGTCTATTTTTGCCTTGTATTTACCGTACTGCTCGATATAATCCTCGTCGATACCGAGTTTAGAATAAATTTCGCGTATAGGCTTTTTCACGCACTCTTGTGCAATCTGAATATCTGATTTCATTTTAGTTATTCCTTTGTTTATTACTTATTATTATAGCAATAATAATTTTTTTGTCAATACTAAAAATTACAATAAACTCAATTTTTTACGCCTAAAATTTTAATACACCTTAAAGCGTAAAAATTATAACTGTCCAGCGGTCTATTTCGACTGTCTATGGTGTGAGCAGAGACTTTTATTCCGTTTGATAAATCGGTCACAATCAAGTTGTGATAAAAGTCTAAAGACCTATCGGCAAGTTGAATAAAATCGCCTAATTCAACTTTATCTACGGTCGTTTCTTCTCCAAACGGACCTATTGAGTTATTATTTACTAAAAAATTATAAAAAAACTCAACACCCGACCAAGACGGCGACCTATCGTAAAGCGATATAAAATACCACCCGAAAGTTTTGGTGTAATTCATAACAGGTGCGCCCTGAAACAAACATTGCGAACAAAAGTTGGTACAGTCCCCACCAAGCAAGTCAAAATCGTAATAGCGCGGATTTCTTGAAAGCGCCCAACGCAGGGCGTAATTTACCGCTGTTTCTCTATCATAATCAAAAATCGGCATATGACAATATATTCACACGCCGATTATTTTATTAACTTTTATTGCATTTTCTTTTGTTTTACTTTATGGTCGATAACGTGACGGCGCGCAAGTTCGTCAGTAACGTCGTCAATAGATATTCCCATCTCAACCATTAAAACGAAAACGTGATAAAGAAGGTCGCTTATTTCATATGTCGTTTCTTTAACGTCTTGATTTTTAGCGCCAACAATAACTTCGGTCGATTCTTCTCCAACCTTTTTAAGTATTTTGTCAATACCTTCGTTGAAAAGATAAGTTGTGTAAGAACCTTCCTTTTTATCAGTCTTTCTGCCTTTTATAAGCTCGTATAAAGAGTGGTAGGTAAATTCTTTATAATCGTCACTTAAGTAGACGTAATCGTTAAAGCAACTGTCAGTTCCTAAGTGGCACGCAGGACCGTCTTTAACAACTTCAACGGTTAACGCGTCTTTATCGCAATCTGCTTTAATAGACACGATATTTTGGTAATTTCCACTTGTTTCGCCCTTTCTCCAAAGTGTTTTGCGACTGCGCGAATAAAAGCAGGTTTTACCTTCTTTTATGCTTATTTTTAAACTTTCTTCGTTCATATAAGCAACCGTTAACACCTTTTTAGTGTAATAATCCGTAACAACTACAGGAATAAGTCCGTTTTCATTAAATTTCAATTCATTTATTTCAACCATAATTATAATCTCACTTCTATACCGTTTTCTTTTAATAGTTTTTTCAAGTCGGAAATAGCGACTTCTTTAAAATGGAATATTGACGCGCCAAGTCCAGCATCAACCTTAGGCAGTTTTTTAAATAACGTTACAAAATCCTGCGCGCATCCTGCGCCACCGCTAGCGATAATCGGGATATTTACAGCGCTAGACAAAGTTTCAAGCATTTCAATATCAAAACCCTTCTTAACACCGTCAGTATCAATACTGTTCAAGCAAATTTCCCCCGCGCCCAGTTCTTCGCCCTTTTTAGCAAATTCGACCATATCAAGCCCGGTATTTATTCTACCACCGTTTG
>JAZURK010000198.1:0-3011 GCA_045606165.1 Christensenellaceae bacterium | reverse complement strand
GTATGGAAAATTTTACTATAAACGGTAACAATTTTAAAAATATGTTACTTGTTGGTACGGCAACTCTTAAAAAGAATAGCGAAATTGTAAACGACCTTAACGTATTTCCTGTGCCAGACGGAGATACGGGTAATAATATGGTAAAAACGATGGAGGGTGGTGTAAAAGCCCTTGCAAAAACGCAATCGGACGTTTTATCGCAAGTCGTAGCCGAGTTTGCTAACGGAGCGTTAATGGGCGCTAGCGGTAATTCGGGCGTTATTTTATCTCAAATTTTAAAAGGTATAAGTATCGGTTTAAAAGATTTAACTGAAGTTACGGCTACTGATTTAGCGCGCGCCTTTACTTTAGGTGTTGAAACATCTTATAAAGCGGTTGAAAAACCCGTTGAAGGCACAATTTTAACGGTGTTTAGAGAGGCTACGGAATACGCCGCTGAAAATATAACTGAAACTTCTACGGTTATTGACTTTTTAAAATTACACGTAGAGCAAGCAAAAAAAACTTTATTAAAAACTAAAGAAATTCTCCCTGTTCTTAAGCAAGCCGACGTTATTGATAGCGGTGGCACGGGTTACGTTTATATAGCCGAAGGGATGTTATCGGCGTTATCGGGCGAAGAAGTTGAATTAAATATTGATGATTTTTCTACTGAAAACAAGTCAAATGATATAGATTTCTCTCTTTTTACAAGCGAAAGTCAAATGATTTACGGTTATTGTACCGAAGTTATTATCCGCTTGCAAAAATCTAAAGTAAACGTTGAAGAATTTAGCGTTGATACGCTTACCCATAAATTAAAAGAATATAACTGCGATTCAATCGTATGCTACAAGTTTGACGATGCGGTTAAATTGCATACTCACACGTTCAATCCGGGCGTAGTTTTAAACGAGTGTCAAAAGTACGGCGAATTTTTACAGTTAAAAATTGAAAATATGACGCTTGAGCACTCTGAAACTCAAGAAAAACTTCCGCCAAAAAAAGTAGGGGTAGTTGCGGTTGTTAACGGGGAAGGGTTAAAAGGTTTATTTACCGAACTTGGCGCGGACGTAATTATTGACGGCGGTCAAACGTTAAATCCGTCTTCGGGCGATTTCTTAAAAGCCTATGATAAAGTTAATGCGGAAGATATTTTTGTTCTTCCTAACAACTCTAACGTATTGTTATCGGCAAAACAGTCCGCTGAAATGTATGATAAAAAAAGGATAAACGTTATCCCTGTAAAAACTATTCAAGAAGGCTACGTTGCACTCTCGGTTATCAACCCCGATATCGAAGATATTGAAATGCAAATCGACGACGTGAAATCGGCTATTGAATACGTTGATAGTATTGAAATAACTTATGCTGTGCGCGACGCTAAAATTGGCGAAAAAACCGTTAAAAAAGGCGAATTTATGGCTATTCACGGTAAAGATTTGCTTGCGGTAGGTGAAGATAAAATTGACGTTGCGATTAACTCGATTAAAGCAATTTGCAATGAAGACGATAAAGAAATTTGCACGGTATTTTATGGTAAAAACTTAAATAAAGAAGAAATTGAACGCTTTGAATCTATTATGGAAGAAGAATTTATAGACCTTTCGCTTAACGCGATTGACGGCGGTCAAGACGTATATGACTTTTTAATTTCACTAGAATAAGGAGAATTAGTTATGAGTAAAAGATTAGTTGCTTGTACTTCAACCGGTTGTATTGAATACGCGCCTGAAAGGTATAAAAATTTAGGTATCGAAATTATTAGGGTACATATGTTCTTTAAAGGTCAAGAATATTTAGAAGGTATAGGACTTGACCCAGTAGAGTTTTACAAAGAACTTGAAACTTTAAAAGACCCTAAAAACAACTTGCCTTATACGGGTATTCCTACCACTGAAGAAATTAAAAACTTCTACGAAAAAGCCATTGAAAACGGCTATGATGAAGTTATCGTGATTGCTATTAGTTCAGGTCTTGGTGGAACTTATAACGTTATTAGACTTATCGGCGAAGACTATAAAGATAGACTTAAAATCACTGTTATTGACAGTAAAATTACAAGTTTTGTTGAAGGTTTACTTGCTATTAAAGCAAAAGAACTCGTTGATAAAGGCGTTGACACCGAAACGATTGTTAAAGAAATTAATTGGATGATGGCGCGTCAAGAATTTTTAGGTATTGATGGTAAACTTGACTATCTTATTTATAACGGTAGACTTAAAGGCAGTAAGGCATTTTTAGGCAAACTTATAAATATTTGCCCTGTTATTCACTTTGACAGGAACGGCGAAATCACACCGCTCGCTAGTATTCGTACTCCTAAAAAAGCGCTTATGAAAACTTGCGAAATCGTTAAAGAAATCATTGGTGATAGGGATGAAAAAGACTATATTTTATTCCACGTTTACACGGGTGATAGTTTAATTAAAGACCTTGAAAATATTGAAAAAGAGTACGGAATTAAATGTAATCACGAGGCTGTTATTATGTCGCCTGTAAGCGGTTGTCATAATGGTCCTTGGCTTGCCGGTTATGGTTTAACGTTTATTAGAAGAGAGGATGAACCACTTGAATAATATTATTGTAGAAAAGGTAAAAACCAAAAAACAAATTAAAGATTTTATCAATTTTCCTTTAAAGTTATATAAGGGTTGTAAGTACTTTATTCCACCGCTTTATGCTGATGAAAAGGCGCTTTTTACCGATAAAAACATTTATAATAAAACTTGCGTAAGCGAGTTTTTTATAGCGTATAAAGACGGTAAAGTCGTTGGTAGAATTCAAGGTATAATTCAAAATCAATATAACGAAATTCACGGCGAAAAAAGGGTTAGATTTACAAGGTTTGACTCTATTGACGACGTTGAAGTTTCGTCTGCGCTTTTTAGCGCGTTATACGAATTTGCGCGTGAATACGGTATGACTACCGTTTGCGGTCCACTCGGTTACAGCGATTTAGAAAGAGAAGGCTTGCTTATCGAGGGCTTTGACCAAGTTTCCACTTTTGAAGAACAATACAACTACGATTA
>JAZURK010000197.1:0-2552 GCA_045606165.1 Christensenellaceae bacterium | reverse complement strand
ATGTCAACAGTTAGAGTTGGTGAAAATGAATCTTTAGATAGCGCATTAAGAAGATTTAAACGTAAATGTTCTCGTGACGGTATCATTGGCGACCTTCGTCGTAAAGAGTTTTACGAAAGACCTTCGGTTAGAAGAAAAAAGAAAGCTGAAGCAGCTAGAAAAAGAAACATTAAAGGTTAATAATTAGTTTTACTCCCGCAAATTTTTATTTGTGGGAGTATCTATTTATAGGAGATTATATGGCAGAAAAAACTGTAAAAGAATACGCAAAAGAAGCCAAGAAAAGAATGAAAAGTTCCTTTTGGCAAGATTATAAAAATAAAATCAAAAGTGAGATTTCTAAAGCCGAAGAAACAGGCGAGTCTCCGTCAAAAATAGTTGAATATTATCAAAGCAAGGCTATGGTTACGGTAAAAGGTGTAAAAAGTGATGAAGAGGAATTTTACCAAAAAGTTAAAGAACTTCTTTCAACTTTTGGTGAAGTAAGCGATGCTCTTGGTAGGCTTACCGATAAGGAATATTACGATACTTTAACCTACGAGCAAAAGCAACGTTATACTTTAGATCTGTCATGCAAGTACGTTAAGGCAAAAGAAAGATATTATAAAGAATTACAGTTTGAAAAAACCGTTTAAAGTATTGAAATTGTATATTGTTTATGGTAAAATATCATAAAAGGTGAAACAATGATTTACGGTAAAGAACAATTTTTAGAAATTTTTGACAAGTATATTACTCGTGATGGCGCGGATAGATTAAGGGCGTATCTTTTAACTACGGATTTTTTCGTTGCTCCTGCAAGCACTAGATACCATAACGCTTTTGAAGGCGGGCTTTGCGACCATAGCGTAAAAACGTATAAAAGGTTACTTTTTAACGTTGAAAACGAATACGGCGCCGATTGGGAAAACGTTATTTCGCACGAAAGCGTTGCTATTGCATCGTTACTTCACGATTTGTGTAAGATTGATTATTATAAGCAAGACTTTAGGAACGTTAAAGAAAACGGGCAGTGGGTTAAAAAGGAAGTGTACGTAAAAGATGAACTTTTGCCTTACGGGCACGGTGAAAAATCGGTATACATCGTAAACGGTTTTTTAAGGCTTACGCGTGACGAGGCTATGGCTATAAATTGGCATATGGGTGGATTTGATGCACGGGTTAAAGGCGGTGACGGCTCTATAAGCGAGGCGTATGCAAAATATCCTATTGCCGTACTTTTACACGTTTCCGATTTAGAGGCAACTTACCTTGATGAAAAACGCTCAATAGAATAATATTAATGTAAAACTCAAGCGAAATTGCTTGGGTTTTTTATTTTTATAAATAAAAAAGCAAATAAAAGTTGATTTTATCGTTAATTTGGTGTAAAATACTTTTATATACCTATTTAAAGGAGTTATTATGGCTAAAAGAAGAATTGAAACAACTTGTATACAAGGCGGTTATACGCCAAAAAACGGCGAACCACGTCAAATCCCTATATATCAAAGCACAACGTTTAAATACGATACTAGCGAAGATATGGGTAAACTTTTCGACTTGGAGGCGTCGGGTTATTTCTATACTCGTTTACAAAACCCAACTAACGATTTAGTTGCAAGTAAACTTTGCGAACTTGAAGGCGGTAGCGCTGCAATGCTTACTTCGTCTGGTCAAGCAGCAAACTTCTATGCGATTTTTAATATTGCAAACGCTGGCGACCACGTTATTGCTAGTTCCGCTATCTATGGTGGTACGTTTAACTTGTTTGCCGTTACAATGAAGAAAATGGGTATTGATTTTACCTTTGTTTCTCCTGATATTACTGAAGAAGAACTTGATAAAGAATTTAAACCTAACACTAAAGCTGTGTTCGGCGAAACTATTGCAAACCCAGCGCTTACTGTTATTGATATCGAAATGTTTGCTAATTGCGCGCATAAACACGGTGTTCCGTTTATTATTGATAACACTTTTGCTACGCCGATTAACTGTAGACCTATTGAATGGGGGGCTGACATCGTAACGCACTCTACAACTAAATATATCGACGGTCACGGCTCTAGCGTTGGCGGTGCTATTATTGACGCTGGTAAATTCGATTGGATGAAACACGCTGATAAATTCCCAGGCTTAACAACTCCCGACGATAGTTATCACGGTGTTATATATGCTGAAAAATTTGGAAAGGAAGGTGCGTTTATTACAAAGGCAACTTCACAACTTATGAGGGATTTTGGTTCTATTCAATCTCCGCAACACGCGTTTTATATCAATTTAGGCTTGGAATCTTTACACGTTAGAGTTCCTAGACATTGCGAAAACGGCTTAAAAGTTGCTAAATTCTTATCAACTCATCCGAACGTTGAGTGGGTTAGATATCCTGCGTTAAAAGGGGATAAATACTACGATTTAGCGCAAAAATATATGCCTAACGGAACTTGTGGCGTAGTAAGTTTTGGTGTTAAAGGAACTAGAAAGGACGCTGAAACTGTTATGAAAAACTTAAAAGTAGCGTCTATTGAAACGCACGTTGCCGATGCGAGAACTTGTTGTTTACATCCGGCAAG
>JAZURK010000196.1:0-25776 GCA_045606165.1 Christensenellaceae bacterium | reverse complement strand
TGGGCAAAAGCGGAGTGTATATTGAAGGCGTTAAGCGTTTAATTGATATTTCGTCTACGAAAATAGCCGTGGACGCCAAGCAAAAAATCATAACTCTTAACGGAATAAATTTAAACGTTAAATCGCTTGGCGGTGGCGACGCGTGCATTTCGGGCGAAATTACGGAGTTAGAAATAAAGGATAAAAAATGAAAAAAGGGCTATTGCGAGTAAAATTCAAAGTTAACGGCAGTAAACTCAAGTTTTTGCCGACTTTTTTAAACGGACGGGGAATTTCCGTTTACGAATATACCGAAATTTCTTTAACGGAATCCCGCGTTGTTATAGATTTTTGCGATAGTAATAAATTTTTTGCTATTTGTAAAAATATGTGTTATAATAAAACAATAATAGGGTACTATGGGGTTTTATCTCCGCTTGCTTTTTTTATTAAGCACATAGGCGTCGTTTTAGGAATTATAGCGTTTATTGTTACCGCTACCCTATTAAACGGCGTACTGCTTGAAATTGACTGCGTTGGCACGGGGGCGTGCTTTACTTCTCAAACCAAAGCGGTTATTAGCGATTACGGCGTTAAAAAATACTGTTTGTTTAGCAGTATTGACTTTGACGGACTTGAAGCGGAAATTTTAAAAACCAATCCGAAACTGTCTTTCGTTTCCGTAAAAAAGCAAGGCAACAGGCTTATAGTTAATTCGGTGCTATCCAATAAAAATCCCGACGTACTTGGCGAAACCTTTGGGGATTTGATAAGCGGATACGAAGGCGTTGTTGAAAGTATTAAAGTTTTAAGGGGAACGGCGCTTGTTAGCGTTGGCGACCTTGTAACTAAAGATACCGTTTTAGTAGGCGGGTACTTGCTGGGAAAAGACGACGTTACCTACCCTACCTACGTTTTGGCAACGGTAACGATAATATCAAGCGAAAGTAGGTTTATTAAGGTTGACGGCGAAGTAACTGAACGTTTACTTTCTTCCGCCGAAAAGGTAGCCGAGTTTGAAGCAGACGGAGAAGTTATATCCGCAAAAGCCGAAAAAACAAACGGCGGTATTATTATTAATTTAAAATTACGACATACTGTTAGTGCAGTTTATTAACTGTTAGGAGGATAATTTGGAAAAATTAACTACCGAAGTAAAATTTAACGATTCGCGAAGTTTAGCGGAACTTTTAGGCATATTTGACGAAAACCTTGAAATCATTATGCGCGAAACTCACGCTATCGTGTACGTTGACGAAAACGCGCTTAAGATTTCGGGCGAAAAAGATGACGTTTTACTTGCCGAAAAGGTTATAACGAAACTTCTTGACATTATTCGCGCGGGCGAAAAAATTGACAAATCTCGCATTATATACTGTATAGACCTTGCGCGCAACGGCAAAGCCGATGATATTGAACGCGTTGTTAGCGGAGTTATTGCCGTTTCTTCAAAGGGAAGGCAAATCAAGTGCAAAACGGTAGGTCAAAAAGTTTACGCCGACGCGATTAAAAATAACACCATAGTTTTTGGTGTAGGCCCTGCCGGTACGGGTAAAACCTTTTTAGCGGTAGCCCTTGCCGTTAACGCTTATAAAAACAAACTCGTTGAAAAGATTATTTTAACCCGTCCTGCCGTTGAGGCTGGCGAGAAACTTGGTTTCTTACCTGGGGACTTACAAAACAAGGTAGACCCTTACTTAAGACCGCTATTCGACGCGTTACAAGAAATGTTCGGGCTTGAAAACTACCAACGCTTGCTTGAAAAAGGCGTTATAGAAATCGCTCCGCTTGCCTATATGCGCGGTAGAACGCTTAACGACAGTTTTATTATTCTTGACGAGGCGCAAAACACAACGAAAGAACAAATGAAAATGTTTTTGACAAGAATGGGCGAAGGTAGTAAAATGGTGATTACCGGTGATATTACGCAAATCGACTTACCTGAAGGCAAGCAAAGTGGACTTAAACACGCGATTAAGATTTTAAGGGATATCCCGGATATTGAAATAGTTAACCTTTCACACAAAGACGTAGTACGCCACCCGCTTATTACCGAAATTATCAAGGCGTACACTAAACACGAAGAGAAAAACACTTTCGAAAAAAAGGATAAAAAATGAGAAATAAAAATAAAATTAAGTGGACTTTAAAAGACTACGTTAGAACGGTGTTTTTATACGTAGGACAAGCAATATTTACATCAATTTTATTCGTTATTGCGCTTATTATTAACTCTAACGGACTAAACGGTTTTAACGATTTTTTAAGCGAAACGGGTAACCTTATGGAATGCGTTTACACCTTTATCGCAATAGGGCTTGTAACTTGCGTAACGTATATGTATTTATTCTACGAAGAAAGGGACTTTTTATATCAAACTTCTAAAAACCTTATGTTGTTTGCTATAATTACCGTTTCACTTATCGCTTGTTTCTTTATAGGTAAAGTAAACTTATACTTACGCCCGTTTTCAATATGCGCGCTTTTAACACTTTTACTTATCGGCAAGCGCCCTGCATTGTATATAAACTGTATCTTCAGTTTTTTAATGTTCTTATGCGACTTATTCGTTGCCGTTCACACTAACGATATCCGCCACCTTTACGGCGCGTTAGTTATCAACTTTATTTCGGGTATTTTTGCGGTATTCCTTGTAGACGGCGAGGGCTCGCGTCTTAAAGTTTTAGCGTCTAGTATATTTATTTCTATCCCCGTTATTATCAGCGCGCTTTGTTTAGAGTATTCTAGCACTCTTCCTGAACTCGGCTTGATTGCAGTTTACTCGCTTGTAAGCGGTTTTATTTCCGTTGCGCTTTTAATGGTTCTTTTACCTTTCTTTGAAATCTTATACGGCGCGCTTACTAACTTTAGATTATCAGAACTTACCGACCATAAAGCAAAACTTGTTAAAAAACTCATTGAATATGCGCCGGGAACTTTCAACCACACTAATATCGTAGCGTCGCTTGCCGAAGCGTGTAGCAACGCGATTGGTGAAAATCCACTTCTTGCAAGGGCGTGCGCGTACTATCACGATATCGGCAAAATGAAAAAACCCGATTTCTTTACCGAAAACCAATCGGGCAGAAACCCTCACGACGAATTGTCGCCTGAACTTTCTACCGATATTATTAGGGCGCATACTAAAGACGGCGCTAACCTTATTAAAAGTTTACGTTTGCCACAAGTTTTAGCCGACGCGGCGGAACAACACCACGGCACAATGCCTATTAGGTTCTTCTACGCCAAAGCGCTTAAGTTTACCGACGGCGAACTTGACATTGAAGACTTTAGTTATTACGGACCTAAACCTCAAACTAAAATCAACGCGATTATTATGATTTGCGACGCGTGTGAGGCTAAAGTTCGTACCGTTTCTAACCGCACTCACGAAAACGTAGATAAAGCGGTAAAAGAAATCATTGAGGAAAGAATGGATTTAGAACAGTTTACCGAATGTGACATCACGTTTAGGGAACTTGATATTATAAGAAACACTATCACTAACACTTTAGCGGGCGTTTATCACGAAAGGGTTAAATACCCTAAACTTAAAACGGGTAATAAAAATGGCAACTAATTTAAAAATTATATGCGACGACGGTTTTGACACCCTTGAAAATCTTGCTAAAGCAGTTTCTAAAACGCTAAATCAAACTTATAATCTTTCAGCGGAAGTAGTTTTCGTTTCGCCAAACGAAATTCAAGCGCTTAATAGTTCTACGCGCGGAATTGATAGGGTAACAGACGTACTTTCCTACCCTACTCTTGAAGGAATTAAGGGTAAAGTAGTTAACCCTAAAGACTTTCCTTTAGAACTCGACGACGACGGTAACCTTTTTATCGGCTCGATTGCCGTTTGCATAGAAAAGGCTGAAGAACAAGCGAAAGAATACGGACACTCGTTAACGCGTGAAATTACTTACCTTATTTGTCACGGCTTATTACATTTATTTGGCTACGACCACGAAATTGACGATGATAAAAAGGAAATGCGCGCTTTAGAAGAAGAAATAATGACGTTTATAAAAATAACAAGATAAAAAAGATAACAAAAGGAGAAATATTTAGGTGAAGTATAAGATATAATTGATTAGTTTGCGATTGACGAGTAAAACGCAAAAAAGACAAGTGTTCTTGTGAAGGCGCATACCTGTAAGGTCTGTAACTGAACAAAACACACAGTATTTTGCAGTCGTTTTGCCGTCAAAATCAATTATAGATTATAATGAACCTAATAGAAAAACAATGAAGAGTGGAACTGTTGCCGTAGTTGGTAGAGCCAACGCGGGTAAATCAACGTTAATAAACGTTATGGTCGGCGAAAAGGTAGCAATCGTTAGCCCAAAGCCACAAACTACGAGAGATAGAATTTTAGGCGTTCTTACAACGAGCGATTACCAAATCGTTTTTGAAGACACGCCTGGTTTTTATAAATCTAAAACGGAACTCAATAGAAAAATGCAACGCGCGGCAAGGCGTACTATTAACGACGTTGACCTTGTGTTGTTCGTTTTAGACGGCCACGAAGGGGTAAAGGACGAAGATATCGAACTTCTTAAATCGGTTGTAGACCAAGGCGTTAAAACAATCGTTGCCTTTTCTAAAATCGACATTATGCCTAAAGAGAATATTCCCGAAGGCTTGGTTAAAATCGCCGAAGTTGAAGGTGTTGAAGATATTATCCCAATATCGTCAAGGAAAAACCGCAATATCAAAGAACTTTTAGATATAATTTTATCCCATCTTCCCGAAGGCGAACCTCTATTTAAGGAAGACATCGTTTCGGATAAGTCGGAAAAGTTTATGATTAGCGAAATAATGCGCGAAAAAATCTTACTTGAATTTGATAAAGAAATTCCGCACGGTATTGCTATCGTGATTAACGAATTTTACAAAAAGCCAAGCGGAACTTACGAAATTAACCTTGATATTATTTGCGAAAAGCAAAACCATAAAGCAATACTCGTTGGCAAGCAAGGTAGCGCTATTAAAAGGGTTAGCAGTTACGCTAGAGAATCAATGGAAAAATTCCTTAACGCTAAAGTATTTTTAACTACTTACGTTAAAGTTAAGGAAAATTGGCGAGATAAAGATAATTTACTTCAAGAATACGGATACGGGGATTTAGGCGATAAATTATGAGAATGCGCAGAAAAAAGAATTTAGGCACGCGTTTTGAACGTAACGAGTACGTAGTTTTACAAAAATCTACCGATATTTACCGTTTGCCCGAAGAAGATAGATACGACGTTCAAGACCTTAAAGAGATGTTTCATAACGACAATCCCGTAGAACTTGAAATCGGGTGCGGTAAAGGCACGTTCATAACTACTAAAGCCGAACGCAACCCAAACGTTAACTACATAGGCGTTGAAATTATAGATAACGTTATAATTTCCGCAGCGGAAACCGCTAAAACAAAAAACTTGCCTAACGTTAGATTTTTTAACTGTGGCGCGGAAATTTTACAGTATTTATTACCTAAAAATTCCATATCGAATATTTACCTTAACTTTTCTTGTCCGTACCCTAAAAAACAGTACGAAAACCACAGGCTTACGTACAGTTACTTTTTAGAAATTTATAAGTTCTTGCTTGTTGACGGCGGTTTGATTAAGCAAAAAACGGATAACGACGGATTTTTTGAGTTTTCTAAACAATCGTTTATTGATAACGGCTTTGAAATTTTTGACGTAACAGACGACTTATATAAAAACCTACCTAGCGATAATATCGCAACGGAATACGAGCAAAAATTTGCTAGCGCTGGCAAAAATATACACGCATTAACCGCAAGGAGAAAATAGTTATGAAAATCTTTGAAGTTGATTTATACAAGTATTTTAATCGTGAAAAACCTGAAAACTATAACGGCGGTGTTTTAACGTGCTACGTTCAAGACTCACCTTATCCCGAAGAAGTTTTATACCCAGGTATGCTAGTCGTTCCAGGTGGAGCGTATCACCATCTAGGCGCAAGAGAATCTGAACCCGTTGCTTTAGAGTTTAGTTCTTATAACTACAACGCTTTCGTTTTAAGATACTCGGTTGAAACGGTTAAATTCCCCGTTGCGCTTCAAGAATGCGCTATGGCTATGGTTTATATCCGCGAAAACTATAAACAGTTAAAAACCAAACGCGACAAAATCGGCTGTATAGGTTTTTCGGCGGGCGGTCACTTGGTTGGCACGCTTTCTACACTTTTCGATAATGAAGTTTTAGATTTTTTAGGCGAAAAGAAAAGTTTAGTTAAGCCAAACGCCAC
This sequence comes from Christensenellaceae bacterium, assembly GCA_045606165.1. Classification (GTDB taxonomy): domain Bacteria; phylum Bacillota; class Clostridia; order Christensenellales; family Borkfalkiaceae; genus HGM11412. The sequence goes on along the minus strand of JAZURK010000196.1, from coordinate 19,530 downwards.
TATTTACGGCTACCCCGTTGCAACGTACTTTGGCGATACTCATAAATATTCGTTTGATATGCTTTGCGGTGATAATGAAGAATTAAAAGAAAAATTAGCGCTTGAAAATTTAGTTCACAAAAACTGTCCACCTTGCTATATCTTTTCAACGGCGGGCGACAACTGCGTGCCTTGTAGAAACAGTTTGATTTTAGCAAGCGCGTACGAAAAGGCAAAAGTTAGTTATACCGTTCATATCTTTACAGGTGGCGTACACGGTTTATCACTTGGCACTGACGCTCTTTTTATCAACAACGAAACTGATTACAAATACTATAAAGACGGATTATCTACCGACTATCACAAATGGTTTGATATGGCAATCACTTGGCTTAAAGATATTAACGTTTATTAAAAGGCATCCTTAAGGGTTGCGCAACTAATTAATAACTAAATAGCATTGCGGTTTGACGGATAAAACACAAATAAAGACGCGTTTTCTTGTGAGGGCGCATACCTGTAAGGTCTGTAACTGAACAAAAAACGATGGATTTTGAAGCGTTTTGCCGTCAAAATTTAATTAGTAATTATTAAGCAACCCATAAACCGCAAGTATGGCGGAACTGGCAGACGCGCATGATTCAGATTCATGTGGGAAACCTTGCAGGTTCAAATCCTGTTGCTTGCACCAAAAAAAGAACGATTTGATAATCGTTCTTTTTTTAAAGGTATTGACATTAGCGTTAAATTTTAGTATAAAATATATATAAACTTTTAGGGGGAATTATATGGAACTTTGGACTTTATGTAAAGATAAAACCAAATGGAAAACCTATTTTGATTTACGCAAGTGGGACAGCATGGGCAACGTTGTTGACGAAATAGATAAAGAAAAAGGTAGTTTTATAACTCTTAAAGAATATCCCGATGATTTTTTAGATAAAATATCTAACGTTTTTGACGAATACGTACTTCAAGTTGACGAACACGAAAGTTATGAAAACGACGATAACGACACAAGTGGCGAATACGAACGAAAGTACGAAACTAAAATGTCGCCAAAAAATAAAATCGTTATAAGTAACGGCGTTCCCGTTGGATTTATGGTAGAATCTAAAAAATACGGCGGTGGCATGAACAACCAAACGAAAATTAGCGGTACTATTTTGTACTTTGACGGCGAAGATATTGAAGACAACTCTTACACGGTGTACGACCAAAACGGACGTTGGAGAACAAGGCGTACCTACACCATTGTTAAAAGCAAATAACGACTAATTAAAGGAAATTTTATGCTACTTAATTTAACGGATAAAACAACCGTTGCTTACGATAAAATTAATAATACGGTTACAGATTTAAAAAGCCATTTTTTAAATCTTTGCGGAGAAATTAATAGGTTTTTTAACGTTAATTTCGGCGTTTTATTAACAGAAAAAACACCTATAACTAAAGATGAAAAATTTGATAATATATTCCCTAACCTTAAAAACGCAACGGAAACGCAATTAGAGCAGTTATTCGGGGTTTTTTGTAAAATAAGAAACCTTAACGCGCACTTGTTTTTATCATTTCCTATTACTATACCTAGTGAACTACAAGAGTTTTTAAGCACTTTACCAAAACCCGAATACGAAGTTACCGTTGACGGTAAACTTACTATTTTCGGTATGATTTACATACTTTCGTTACTTGCTCAAAAATATCAATTAACCCCATTTTTGTTTGAAGTTTTAAGAAATAAATACTTTTACAAAATCGTAAAACAAGAAAAAGTTGATATACTAACAAGGCTACAAAATTATTTTTATTCCCTTTGCGGTAAAGGTAAACCCTCTTTCGTTGCGGGCGGTGGATTTGATAGTTTAGACGTACAAAACTTCACCACCACTACAAAGCAATATTTAACTAAAGTGTTTTTCGGCATAGAAAAATGTACGTTAAAATGGACTTTATCAGCAAAAACCGAACCGCCTTTTGATTATTTGCTTTATAAAAACTCGCCGTTTAAGGAAAATAATAAATTAAATAAAAAACTTTTAAAATTAAGAAAGCAATGGATTAACGGCGTGGCGCTATTTGATGAAGTTAACGACGACGGATTTATCTACACCTTTACTTTAAACGGCGTTATTTCAGTTTTATCCGAGTTAAAAACTATTTTATCAGGCAAAGAAGATTACGCTTTAGTCGTTTCGTCCATTAAAGAGTTTGGCGAAAAACTTTACGCATTTTACACCCTTCGTTTAATAGAGATTTCTTATAAAATCCTTGATAAAACGCTTTTTATGGAAGAGAAGATTGAAGATAGGGCGCAATCGGCAATTAAAGCAGTTGAAAGAATAAAACAAGCCGATTTAGAATTTTTTGCTCTCGCCGAAAAACTTGTAGGAAACGACGCGATTTCTTGCAGTATAAATGCGGGCAGATTTGGCGATAAATTACCAAGGGTTTTTGAAACCGATACCTTAAAAATATTAAAAATTATATCTAGCGCTCCTATAAAAATAGGCGAATTTCAAACGAGTTTAACGGAATTGCAAATAGCCCTAGTATCCGTTGACGGCGAAAACTTAAATTTAATAAACGGTATATCTCCACTTGACTTAAAAGGCGAAATCACCCAAACTTTCTCATCCAAAATAAGCCTTTACTCCGTAAAATTAGATTAAATAAAAAAATCCTACACAGTCGTGTAGGATTTTTTATTAGAACGGCTCTTTTAAGCCTAAAAGTTGATATAACGTTACGTCATAAATTTCGGCAAGTTGAATTAGTTTTTCATATTCAGGGCGCGAAACATTATTTTCCCAATCACTAATATTTGATTGGTGAATATTTAGCGCTGTTGCCACTTGTTTTTGTGTAAGACCTATTTCTTCCCTACATTTTTTAAAAAATTTACCGTACTCCATAGAAATATTTTAACAAAAATGTGCAAAACACATTGACAATATGTGCAATACACATTATAATATTATTATCTTATAAAAAGGAGAGAAACTTATGAAAAAATTATTTACTTTACTTCTTACACTTGCCGTTACTATTTGTGCGGTATTCAGCTTAACAGGTTGCTCTGAAAAAGGAATCAGTGGCACTTTTGAACACAAAAAAGGTGATACTACGGTTGTTGTATACCTTTATGAAGACTGCACAGGATATATGGTTAGTTTTGAAGATGGCGAAATTGACAGCGACTATTATTTTGAATACAAAATTTTAGAAGATAATAAATACGTAGCAATTAAAGAATCCGCTTTTGGTTGCGACGTATACGAATATGAGTTTACCGATAATGGAAAAACTCTTATGCTTTTTGATATGTTATTTAAAAAAAGATAACGATTTAACAAAAACAAAAACGGCTCGCTTGAGCCGTTTTTTAATGTTTTAATATTGAATTATCCAAAACGTGGCTTTGCCACGCTTCATAGAACGTTGGTTCTACTTCATTGTGCGTAGCACTACTTCATACGCTATAAGCGTACTTCATTTCTATAGCGTTACGCCCGTTTTATAGAAGGCGATTTCTCTAATTTCTTCCGATTTGCATTTGTATTCGCCGTTGCAAATTTTAATTACTAAATCAAAAAGCGCAGTATCGTCCATACCATAGCCGTTAAAGTCAATCCAATTATCTTTAAAAGACGCTAAATTATTGTTGGTTGAAATTTTTACCGTAGGTACGAAAGTTGAAAACGGAGTTCCCCTACCCGTTGTAAAAAGCACTAATTGACAGCCTGACGATGCAAGCGCAGTAGCCGCGATTAAGTCGTTACCCGGCGCATTTAACGCGTTTACGCCCTTTTTTGTGGCTAATTCGCCGTAGTCAAGAACGTCAACAATCGCCGTTTTACCCGCCTTTTCAACGCAACCAAGCGATTTTTCTTCCAAAGTTGTAATACCACCCTTTTTATTGCCTGGGCTTGGATTTTCATAAACGGGAAAGCCTTGTGAGATATAGTAGTTTTTAAAATCCACTATCATTTTTTTGTACTTTTCAAATACTTCAACGCTTTGACATTTATTCATCAAAAGTTGTTCCGCGCCGAACATTTCAGGTACTTCCGTTAAAATGCTAGTTCCGCCAAAGTCTACAACGGTATCACTAATTTTACCAACGAGTGGGTTAGCCGTAAGACCTGAAAAACCGTCCGAACCACCGCATTTTAAGCCGATACAGAGTTCTTCAATCGAAACTTCTTCGCGCTGTAATTTTTTAGCCTTGTCGGCTAAATCTTTAATTAAATTAGTAGCGTACTCAACTTCGTTTTCCACTTCTTGACAGTTGAAGTAAAAAATATTATCCCTTTCATAAGGTTTAAGGTAATCAATTACGCCTTGAAGGTGGTTATTTTCACAGCCGAGCCCCACGAAAACGACGTACGTAGCGTTTGGATTTAACGCGATTGCCGATAGGAGTTTTTTGATGTTTTCGTTATCCTCCCCTAGTTGTGAACAACCAAATTGATGGGTAAGCGCGTAAATGCCGTCTAAAGAACCGCCAATAAACTTTTGGCAGTTTTTTTCTATAATTTTACAAACGTTATTAACGCAACCAACGGTAGGTATAATATAAATTTCGTTTCTTATACCCGCGTTGCCTTTTTTACGCTTAAATCCTTTAAAATATCCTTTTTTTGCGGTTTTTTCTTGCGCCTTGAAGGAATAATGATATTCAAAATCTTCATCTAAATGCGATTTTAAGTTATGGCTATGCACCCAATCGCCCTTCTTTATATCACAAGTAGCCCTACCTATAACTTCGCCGTACTTTATAACGAACTCCCCTTTTTTAATATCACAAAGGGCGATTTTATGCCCTGCGGGGATTTCACCAACTCCCGTAAAGGTTACGCCAACGTTGTCTTTTTTATTGATTATTACAAAATCTTTCATAAAATATTTTTTCCGCTTTTGATAAGTTTTAAATTGTTTTCAACGGTAGTTAAAAATTCTGGATATTTAGTTAAATCTTCGCCCCAAACGGCTACGTCTTTCATAAAGTTTTCTACGCTACCGCCGTTTGCAAAGTATTCAAGGTAAGGAACGTCGTCTTTAAACTCAACCGCTCCGCTTGGAAGATTTGCATAGAATTTACCGTCATCACCTTTAGTAAGCGAAGTATAAACTGCCATTAAATAACTAAAACCTATCGTTAAATTACTTGGGATTTTATTAAATTTTTCGTAGTAGTCTTTAAAACTAGGAAGTACCCTTGCGCGCCACTTTGAAATACTGTTAAGCGAAATGCTTATAAGTTGGTGATTTAAAAATCTATTGAAAAATCTTTCTTTAACGCTGTTAGCAAATTCGGTAGTAGCACTTATATCGTTAGAAACGAAAGGTATAATTTCGTTTGTTAAAGTGTCGTTTAAGAATTTGTATAAAACGCTGTCCGTCATACACTCGTCAACGGTGGTTTTTTTAAGCCATAAACCCGCAGGCACTAAATTGGTATGGCTACCGTTAAGCACCCTTACTTTACGCTTTTTATAGTAAGTGATATTATCTGTAACTACAACGTCGATACCGTTAAAGCCTTCTACGATATAATCTTTAATATTGCCTTTGTTTTCAACAGCCCAAAGCCCGAAAGGTTCGCCGACCGACATTAAGTTGTCTTCTTCGCCGATAAGTTTTGTTAAATGCTGTTTAGTGGCGTTATCCCTTGGATAGCCCGAAACAATCCTATCGACAAGCGTGTTAGAGAAATAACACTTTTCGTTAATCCATTTATAAAAGTCTTCGCTTAAGTTCCAAAGTTTAATGTACGCGTTTACGCATTTATTAAGTTCCGTTGCATTATTATCAATAAGTTCAACGGGCATTAAGTACACGCCGTCAAGCCCAGATTCAAACCTTTTAAGTAAGAATTTAGTAAGTTTAGCGGGATAGGTTATATTTTCAAAACCGTTAAAATCGTCCTTTTCGTTATAGCAAATACCCGCCTCCGTCGTGTTGGAAACGATAATTTTAAGGTCTGGATTAACCGCTAAATCGTAGTATTTATCTATTTCGCTAAACGGGTCGACTACTTCGCTTACCGAATTTACTTTGTAAACTTTTTCTACTTCATTACCGTTTTCCATACCGCGAAGTATAACGTGGTACTTGTTATTTTGCTTTTTAAAGTTTTCTAAAGAACCGAAAGGAATAGGCTTTACGATAGAAACGCTATAATCGTATCCTTTAGCGTTTAAATTATCGAAATAATAATCCACGAACGTTCTTAAAAAATTACCTTCACCAAATTGAACAACTTTAATCATAGAAAACACCTTCTTTATAATTTTATATTTATATTCTATCACGTTTAGTATTGACTTTCTATATAAAAAAGGATATAATTTTAATAAATTACATAAATCGTAAACTAAAAGGATAAAAATGAGTTTTTTAGAATTTGATAAATCGGTTAAAACGAAAAGTTGGTCTATGAATAATCTTCACAGTCACCAACACTACGAAATTTACTTTTTAATTAAGGGGGACAGGTCGTTTTTCCTATCCAACTCGCTATACACGGTAGGCGCAGGCACTTTAGTGGTTATACCGCCTTACGTTATGCACAAAACGGAAGGCGGGCCGTTTGAAAGGTTTAACGTTAACGTTTCAACCGATTATTTAGACGCTTTTCAAAAAAAGACGCTTGACGGTTTAGCAAAAGCAATAGCCATTAAAATTCCCGACGGCAAAATGCAAGAAATTAAAAAAATTATCTCGCAAATGACTGACACGGAAAAACTACTTAATTACCAAGACAACGTTAAAAAAGCATTGTTTGGCTATTTTATTTACTTAATTTCCGACCTTGAAGAAGATAAAAGCGTTAGAAGTAGCGCGGAAATTTTACAAAACGCACCGCCTATCGTGCTTAAAATGATAAACTACCTTAACGATAATTACGCGCAAAAAATCAGTTTAGAAACTCTTGAAAAAACTTTCTTTTTATCAAAAACTACGCTATGTAAACAGTTTAACCTAGCAATTAATTGCACGATTGCCGACTTTTTGCTTAACATACGCTTAAACAAGGCTAAATATTACTTGACGGAAACAAAAAAAACCATAACCGAGATTGCCGATTTATGCGGTTTTTGTTCGCAAAACTATTTCGGGCTTATTTTCAAGCAAAAAACGGGGCTTTCGCCATTAAATTACAGAAAGCACCAATCGGATAAGATTAGATAGCAAAAAACCTTTGCGGATTGCAAAGGTTTTTTAATTATTCAGGTTGTACGTCTACGATAACTTTAGTAGAAATATCCGTATAAAGTTTAATTTCCACAGTAAATTCGCCTACGTTTTTAATCGGGTTTTTTAAAATAATTTTCTTTTTGTCGATTTCGTAACCGAAAGAAAGTTTAATCGCATCGGCAATTTCTTTAGCGGTTATCGAGCCGAAAATTCTACCGTTTTCACCCGTTTTAATTTTAAGGGTAACTTTTTTGCCTTTTAAATCATCTGCCTCGGCTTGTAACGCTTTGATTTCTTCGCGTTTATGGAAATCCTCTGCGGATTTTTTAATATTTAAACTATTTATTTTAACGGAAGTAGCCTCCTCTGCCTCTCCTTTTTTGAAAAGGCAGTTTCTTGCAAACCCGTCGCTTACTTCTTTGATTTCACCTTTTTTACCAAGACCTTTTACGTCCTTTAATAATATAACTTTCATAATTAACTCCTTTTTTTTATTTTAACCTATATTAGCGGTATTGTCAAGACGGGCGGATAATAAATTAGTAAATTTTACTATTTTATCGAAAATTTTGTGTTTTTACTATTGATTTTTATTATATAATCTTATATAATAAGAATATGTCAAATATATTTAATTCAGTTAGCGAACTCATTGGCAATACGCCTCTTTTAAAACTTAATAACACCGAAAGTTTATACGGCGTAAGCGCTAATTTGTTTGGCAAACTTGAAGGGTTTAACCCAGCAGGCTCGGCTAAAGACCGCGTTGGGCTTAATATGCTAATTCAAGCCGAGAAAAACGGCGTTTTGAATAAAAACACCACGATTATCGAGCCGACTTCCGGCAACACGGGTATAGGTTTAACGGCGGTAGCGTCATCTAAAGGCTATAAAGTTATTATCGTTATGCCTGACAATATGTCGGTTGAACGAATTAAACTATTAAAAGGCTACGGCGCGGAATTAGTTTTAACCGACGGCAGTTTGGGTATGAAAGGCGCTATAGAAAAAGCCGAGGAAATCCACAAAAAAACGCCCAACTCTTTTATTGCGGGACAATTTGAAAACCCTGCTAATCCCGAAATTCACTATAAAACCACCGCGCCCGAAATTTACACGGCGCTTGACGGAAAAGTGGATATTTTTATCGCTGGCGTAGGTACGGGTGGAACGATTACTGGCGTTGGCAAGTATTTAAAAGAGAAAAACCCTAGCACTCAAATTATCGGCGTAGAGCCGTTTGATTCTCCGTTTTTAACTAAAGGGTTAGCGGGTAAACACGGTATTCAAGGCATAGGCGCTGGGTTTATACCTAAAATTTTAGACCTTTCTGTTATTGACGAAGTTATCCCCGTTAAAGAAAACGACGCCTTAAAAGCAGGCAAAGCGTTTGGCAAAACGGAAGGAATTTTAATAGGTATAAGTTCTTCGGCGGTTTTATCTGCTGGAATAGAAATTGCAAAGCGCAAGGAAAACCAAGGCAAAAATATAGTAATGCTATTCCCAGACTCTGGCGATAGGTACTTATCAACAAAATTATTTGAATAAGGAGAAAACTATGTATCACAATGGCTGTTACGCTGAATTTGACGGCGAATTTTTAAAGATTGGTAACTCTAAAATTGAAAGGGTTATTCAAATTTACAATAACTATCCAACAAATAAAGAAGTTACTGATAAAGTTAACGGCAAAACCTATACTACTCCGCTTAAAATTTTACTTTTCAATTTAAGCGAGTTTGATTTTGAAAAAGCAGAATACTCTTTTAATTCATACGTTAAACCAGAAATCGGCTATTCCACTGAAGGTTTGGTGGCTGAACTTTTGATTTCTAGCGAAAATAAGGAATATAAACTCGTTTACACGATTAAGCCTAACACTTCGTCTATAAGATACAACCTTTACTTTAAAGGCGAATTAAAAAAACCGTTAGTTGAAGAAAAATGGCGTATGAATATTTCTAGCCAATACGAAAATCTTATTAAAGAAAAAGGTATTTACGACCCTCAATTCGGCGCGATTGACTGTTTTACTTTACTTGATAAACACCTTACCCTTACCGCGATAGACCTTAAAGAAGATACCGACTATAACGGAGATATCTTTACCGAAAAGGAAATTTTAACATTCCCTAGTAGCGCGGGCAATTACCAACTTAACGCGGGCGTTTTCGAGTGCAATGAAGACGGACTTGCCTTTATGATTACGCGTGATTGTTACGTTATGGATAAAGGTAGAGACGACGTTTTAGTATTTACGGGTAGAGAGTACGTTGGCATTAGAGGTAACGACTTCCCTGCCGACGGCGTTTACGATGAATTTATAAGTCTTGGCGGTACTACTATTACCGTAGGAAAACGCGAAAGTATCCTTGAAAATTACCGCAAAGATTTCTTATTCGAATATTATAACGTTCCATCGTACACAATCTCTAACACTTGGGGCGACGGCAACCAAGACGCTAGAATTTGCGAAGAATTTATCCTTAAAGAAATTGACGCGGCTGAAATTTTAGGCGTTGATATAGTCCAAATCGACGACGGTTGGCAAACGGGTAAAACAATGAACTCCGCTTTTGCACAAAACAAAAACACTTGGGGGGATTTCTACGACGACGATAATGATTTCTGGAAAGTAGACACTCAAAAATTCCCTAGCGGTCTTAAAGTTATATCCGATTACGCTAAACAAAAAGGCGTTAAACTTGGGCTTTGGTTTGCTATGGATAAGCCAAATAACTACGCAAATTGGGCAAAAGACGCGGACGTTATTTTAAATATGCACAAAGAGTTTAACGTTGAATACTTCAAGATTGACAGTTTGCAAATCGTCAATCCTTTATGCGAAAATAATATTTATAATTTCGTTAAAAAGGTAATTGGCGAGTCAAACGGTAAAGTTAAACTTAATATGGACATAACTAACAGCAGGCGTTTTGGCTACTATATCCACCCTGAAGCGTCTACTCTTTTCGTTGAAAATAGGTATTTAAAATCAACGACTTACTATCCACACCTTACTTTAAGGGGACTTTGGAATTTATCTAAATTATTCCCTACAAGAAGATTCCAATTTGAAGTTGTAAACAACGGCTTATTCGATGAAAAATATAAAGGCAACTCCTTACGTCCATCAGTATACCCTATCGATTATTTATTCGCGTCGGTAATGATTTCTAACCCACTTATGTGGATGGAATTGTCTTGTTTATCTAGCGAACCTGTTGAAAAACTTAAAAAGATTATTGCGGTTTATAAAGATATTAGGGAAGATTTTACCAACAGTTTCGTAACGCCAATGGGCAACAAGCCTAACGGCTTTAAGGAAACGGGCTTTTTAGTGAAAGCGCCTAACGGCAACGCCTACGCTATTTGCCTTTTTGAACCGTTTTCTAAAGGCGAAATTGCTTGGGATTTACCTGATAACTACACGGATTTTGAAGTCCTTGCGGTAAGTGACGACGGCGTTCTTGCTAATTTAGAAAACAACGTTTTAAAAGTAGCAACGCTTTCAAGACCTGCTTATGCGATAATTAAACTTAAATAAAATAAAAAAATGAAAAAACGGCGAATTAATTTCGCCGTTTTTATTTTTGCGTTAAAATCTAGTCTTATATTTTATAATTCCAAACTACTTTATGATTTTCATCGTTCCACTCGTCGTTCCAAGTAGACGGTAAACTTTCCGCTTGACAGTTAATAGTTAATTTAGGGCAACTTCTAAACACCCAATTAGCCATAGTTACTACGCTACTTGGAATATAAATGTTTTCAAGCGCCGAGCATTTGTTAAATGCGTACGAATCTATTTTCTTAACGCCATTTGGTATTACGATGGTTTTAACTTGCGAGCAGTTATAAAAAACCGAATCGCCTATCTCTTTTAAAGAAATTGGAAGTTCGAGATTTTTAAGGAAAACGCAATCATAAAAAGCATTTGCTCTTAAAATTTTTAAAGTTGTGTTTTTTCCAAAACTTAAGTTTTCAATGCGGGTATAAGTAAACGCGCCATCGTCAATAGAAACTAAATTGTTATCGTCGCTAAAAGTAATTTTTTCTACCCGTGAACAGTTCCTAAACGCGCCTTGACCTATACGCGTTAAAGTGCTTGGGAATACTAAATCGCTTTCTAAAATCCTACATTCCCAAAATGCACAACTTCCAACTACTTGTAAATTTTTTGGCATATTAACGCTTGTTAATAACGAATTACCGTAAAATGCGTTGTCACCTATAAATTTACAGTTATCATCAATAACGGCGTTTGCTTTAAATTTATCTTCAGCACCTATTAAAAATAAATAAGGATTGTCTTTATTACCTAAATATTTAAGACCGTTTTTTACGTTATAATTAAGTTTAGCCAAACTGTTTATACCCGTTTCAGTAAAGTTAACTATGCTATTAGGGATTTCTATGCTAACGCCGTTATAAACGTTTTCAAAAGCCCTATAACCTATAATTTTAGCGCCGTCTTGAATTGTATAAGAAGTTCTTTCGTGGTCGACAATATCGGCTAAATAAATATAATCGTTAGTTTTACTGCTTAAATATGAAAGCCCGTCTTTTTCTAAATATTCTAAATTATAACAATTCCAAAAAACTTCTTCGTAAACGCAATAAATGTTATCAGGCATAATTACGCTTTTTAACGCACTACAATCGTAAAAAGCCATATCTTCTATAATTTCTACGCTATTAGGAATAACGATGCTTTCAAGCAAATAGTTATAGAAAAAAGTTGAACGCTTTATTTCTTTTAATTTATCGTTTCCACCAAAATCGAAAGACTTAAGATACTGACAACGATAAAACGCTTCTTTTCCCAAAACTTCCAAGTTGCCGTTTTCTTCAAAGGTTACGCTTGTAAGTCCCCAACACATTGTAAAAGCCTCGTCGTCAATGGTTACTACGCTTTTAGGAATAACTAAACTTGTAACGCTACTGCTTTCAAAGGCTTTTTTGCCGATATAAGTTAAAGTGCTTGGGAAGGTAATGCTATCAAGAGAACCCGAATACCTAAACGCGTTGTCGTGAATACCCACTATACCTTCGGGTACAACCAAAGTAGATAAAGTGTTGCCGTACTCCGTTAAGTCTATAATAACGCTATCTTCAACTACGAAAACTTCTTCATCAATCACAGTTTGCTTGTCGCCACAAACACACTCACTTGTTTTAGTGCCGTTGCCGTTAGCGGTATAATCGCCGTAAGCGTGCTCTAAAACGTCGCCGTATTCCGCGCCACAATCTTTGCAAACGGCTTTTTTAGTGCAAGTTGCCGTTCCGCCAAAGTGCGCGTCTTTAGTTGAAACGGTTTCTCCACAAAAGCATTCGTACCAATGCTCCGTTTCGTTAAACTTTAAAGCAGTAAACTCGTGCGTGTGCGAATTCTCTTCATTGTCACCGCACGCGGTAAACACGCATAAAGATAAAACTAAAATTATAAATAAAAAAAGTTTAGTTTTCATAACTTTCCCCCATCTATATCAATAATAAAATTATAACATTTAAAAATGCTAATTGCAATAGAAAATCCCGCCAACAATAGCGGGATTTTTATACTATTTTTCAATTTTAGGAAGTCTATCGGCGTAAACTTTTAACTCTTCGTCGGTTGGAACGTAGTTAGACATTTCTTTATTGTGGAATTTTTCGTATGCAAGCATATCGAAATATCCCGTACCAGTTAAGCCGAAAAGAATAGTTTTTTCTTCGCCAGTTTCCCTACACTTAATAGCCTCGTCAATCGCTGCTTTAATAGCGTGGCTACTTTCTGGCGCTGGTAAAGTGCCTTCAGTTCTAGCAAAGAATTCAGCAGCCTCGAATACTTCAGTTTGCTTAACTGAAACAGCCTCGATTAAGCCTTCAGCGCAAAGTTCCGATAAAATAGGGTTCATACCGTGGTATCTTAAACCGCCAGCGTGTGACGATGCAGGAATATAGTCGTGACCAAGCGTATACATTTTAGCAAGTGGGCAAATTCTACCCGTATCGCAATAGTCGTAACTGAAAGTTCCCCTTGACATACTTGGGCAAGATGCAGGTTCAACGGCAATAAACTTATAATCCTTTTCGCCCCTTAATTTTTCGCCCATAAACGGAGAAATTAAACCGCCAAGGTTAGAACCACCGCCCGCGCAACCAATAATGATATCAGGTTTAATGCCGTATTTATCCATAGCAGCTTTTGCCTCTAACCCGATGATTGATTGGTGAAGTAATACGTGGTTTAAAGTGCTACCTAAAACGTAACGATAGCCGTCGGTATTTACCGCCTTTTCAACAGCCTCTGAAATAGCGCAACCTAAACTACCCGTAGTGCCTGGGTGTTCCTCATTGATTTTTCTACCAACTTCCGTTTCCATTGACGGAGATGGAGTAACCGACGCGCCGTAAACTTTCATAACTTCACGCCTAAAAGGTTTTTGCTCGTACGAGCATTTTACCATATACACTTTACAGTCAAGGTCGAAATACGAACACGCCATTGAAAGCGCAGTGCCCCATTGACCAGCGCCCGTTTCAGTAGTAACGCCTTTTAAACCTTGTTGTTTAGCGTAATACGCTTGCGCGATTGCCGAGTTGAGTTTATGACTACCGCTCGTGTTGTTTCCTTCGAATTTATAGTAAATTTTTGCAGGAGTTTTTAATTTTTCTTCTAAACAGTATGCTCTAACGAGTGGAGCAGGTCTATACATCTTATAAAAATCCCTTATTTCTTTAGGAATTTCGATATAAGCGTTATCGTCATCGAGTTCTTGTTTAGCAAGTTCTATGCAAAATACTTTAGAAAGTTCATCTAAAGTCATAGGATTTAAAGTTTCAGGGTTAAGTAATGGCGCGGGTTTAGTTTTCATATCCGCGCGAAGATTATACCAAGACGACGGCATTTCGCTTTCTTCAAGATAAATTTTGTAAGGTATTTTTTCAGTTTTCATAATCTTTTCTCCTTTTGAACACGGGCGATGTCGCAATAATAGGTTGATTTTAAAATAGCAAAGCAAATGCAAACAAGACAAGGCAAATCCCGTAGATAAGAGTATACATCTTTTCAAGGGGTTTAACGCAGTATTGTGCAGTATTTCATTTGCTATTTATTAACCGTTTGTTGGGACAGAGCCCAAATAAAAAATCCTGTCCCCATAATACAGTAATCTGCTGGGACAGGATTGATTAAACCTGCGGTGCCACCCGGCTTGACGCTAAACGCGTCCGCTTTATCGTACTAACATACGCCAACTTTTTGTTACGAAGAGTTTTAACTCCGTCTTGCATACTAGGGGGTTAAGCCCGTTCTGTTCGCCCTCGAAAGTCCATTCAACAGTATCTTTTAATCGCAATCTCACCAACTTGCAACTCTCTTTGATAAAAGGTGTACTATCTACTTACTCTTTCTCATCGGTTTTATTTTCTATAATTATAATATTTGATTTAACGTTTGTCAAGCAAAAGTGAGTATTTTTACTTTTTAGGCTTTGAAGTTGAGTATAATTGATTAGCAACGCGCTTTGGCGTATAAAACGCGGGAAAAGACACGCGTTATTGTGAAGGCGCATACCCGTGCGGTCTGTAACTGAACAAAACGCAAAGGATTTTACCGTGTTTTGCCGTTCAAAAATCAATTAGAAGAAACTGAAAAGCCTATTTATTTACTGTCTTATCACAATAAATACAACGGCAAACGCCATTATCCATTTCTTTTGCAATTTGCTTAAGTTCTTGTTCTGTTTTAGTAATACACCTTCTATTCGTGCAAGTATATTTATTGTAAACTAAACCTTTTTCGTTAAGGGTAAATTTAGATTTATCCTTTTTAGCAATATCTAAAAGTTTTAAAATTAACGCCATACGCATATATTTAGCGTTTAAAACTTGTTTGAAATAGCACGCTCTTTTATCGTCGTCAACGTCAACGCTAATTTCGTTTACCCTTGGAAGTGGGTGAAGAACGATTGTGTCTTCTTTAGCGGTGTTTAACTTATCAAGGGTTAAAACGTAACTATCTTTTAATCTTTCGTATTCGGCTTGGTCGCTAAAACGCTCTTGCTGAATACGCGTCATATAAAGTACGTCTAAAGTAGGGAGCGCCTCTTCTAAACTTGTGGTTTCTTTGTATTCCATACCGAATTTTTCTAAAACGTCGTACTTAACGTAAGAAGGAAGTTTAAGTTCTTCTGGCGAAATTAAAACTACTTTAACACCGTTATATCTTGCAAGCGCGCTTAAAAGAGAGTGTACCGTTCTGCCGTACTTTAAGTCTCCGCAAAAACCAATCGTGAAGTTATCAAGCCTACCCTTTTCCGTTTTAATCGTAAGAAGGTCTGCCATTGTTTGAGTTGGGTGACAGTGCCCGCCGTCCCCCGCATTGATAACGGGTATAGTCGCGTTAAGCGACGCTACGAGCGGTGCGCCTTCTTGAGGGTGACGCATAGCGATAATATCTACGTAGTTGCTAACAACTTTAGCGGTATCGGCAACGCTTTCGCCTTTTGACGAAGAAGTGCTACTAGGCGATGAAAAACCAATAGCGCTACCGCCAAGTTCTATCATTGCCGCCTCGAAAGAAAGCCTTGTTCTTGTAGACGGCTCGAAAAATAAAGTGCCAAGTTTTTTACCTTTGCATTTTTTAGAGTATTTTTTAGGACGTTTAGAAATATCGGTTGCAACGGCTAAAAGGTCGTTAACTTCTTCTACCGAAAAATCAACGATATCTATAATACTTTTCATAAATTAACCTCTTTTTATCCAACTTTCATCAGACGGATTGTTTCTAAACGCGATAAGTTTAGCAATGTCTTCGTCTTTGATATAACCTTCTTCGGCAGCAACTTGAGCAATTACGTCAAAGTTAGTAAGCGAGATGTTTTTAACGTTAGCGTCGTTAAGTCTATCCAAGCCTTTTTGCATACCGTAAGTGAAAATACTTACAACGCCTAAAACTTCAGCGCCTGCCTCTCTTAATACGTTAACAACTTCAATAACCGAACCGCCCGTTGAAATTAAATCTTCAACAACTACTACTTTTTGACCTTTTTCAAGGCGACCTTCGATTTGGTTTTGTCTGCCGTGGTCTTTAGCGCCCGAACGAACGTAACCCATAGGAAGTGACATAATATGTCCAACGATAGCAGCGTGAGCAATACCAGCAGTTGAAGTACCCATTAATACTTCTACTTCAGGGTAGTTAGCCTTAATCGTTTCGGCAATAGCGTTTTCCACGTCGTTTCTAACTTCTACTGAAGTTAAAGTTAAACGGTTATCGCAGTAAACGGGACTTTTAATACCGCTTGCCCAAGTAAACGGTTCGTCAGGGCGGAAGAATACCGCCTTAATTTTAAGTAAATCTTTAGCAATAAGTTTTTGAATATTTTCCATAATCTACTCCTATATTAGTCTTCTAAAAATTCTTTTACGCATCTTTCGTACGCTTTAACGGGGTCGTCGCTTGCGGTGATAGGTCTACCTACTACTATGTAGTCAGAGCCAAGTTCCCTTGCTTTTTTAGGCGTAGTTACACGTTTTTGGTCGCCAACGTCACCGCCTTCAAGCCTTACGCCAGGAGTAACGGTAATGAAATTATCACCGCAAACGCTATGTACTTTGCCAGCCTCAAGCGGAGAACATACTACGCCGTCAAGACCTGCAAGCATAGTGTTTTTAGCGTAGTGCATAACTACTTCGTCGATTGGTTTATCAATAAGAAGGTCTTTTTTCATACTTTCTTCGTCGGTAGAAGTAAGTTGTGTAACCGCTATTAAAAGTGGGCGTGTGCCGTCAGGTCTTGTTAAACCTTCAAGCGCGGCTTTCATCATATTAATAGTTCCGCCAGCGTGTAAGTTACACATATCAACATCGAGCCTTGATAAAACCGCCATTGATTTTTTTACCGTGTTAGGAATATCGTGAAGTTTTAAATCTAAAAAGATTTTGTGTCCGCGTTTTTTGATTTCTTTAACGATTTCCGGACCTTCGGCATAGTAAAGTTCCATACCGATTTTAACGTATGGCTTTTTGCCTTCAAACTTGTCTAAAAAGTTTAATACTTTTTCTTTAGATTCAAAATCACAAGCAATAATTACGTCTTTAGCCATTATTCTACTACTCCTATAATTTCTTTTAAAGAATTGATTTTATATTTTTCCATAACCCTTGGCAAGTCTTCGATAATTTCTTTACAAGCGAAAGGATTAATTAAGTTATAAGCGCCTACTTCAACGGCAGTTGCGCCTGCCATCATCATTTCAATCACGTTTTCCGCGCTTGAAACGCCACCCATACCAACTACTGGGATATTTACCGCTTTTGCTACTTGGTAAACCATTCTTACGGCTACGGGGAAGATTGCATCGCCCGAAAATCCGCCCATTTTGTTTGCAATGATAGGCTTTTTAGTGTTTAAATTAATTCTCATACCAAGTAAAGTATTAATTAAACTAATTCCGTCCGCACCCGCGTCTTCGCACGCCTTTGCAATGGATACGATATCCGTTACGTTTGGCGAAAGTTTCATAATAATAGGCTTGGTTGTTACCTTTTTAACTGCTTTAACTACTTCGCTAACTGCTTTGGTGTCCGTACCGAAACTCATTCCGCCACCGTGCACGTTAGGGCAAGAAACGTTTACTTCAAGCCAACCTACTATATCTTGTTTGTCAAGCAAACTTGAAGTGTAAGCGTAGTCTTCAACGGAAAATCCGCTAACGTTTGCCATTACTTTTTTATTGAACACCTTTTTAAGTTTAGGTAATTCTTCCGCTATTACTTTTTCTACGCCAGGGTTTTGAAGTCCCACAGCGTTAATCATACCAGACGTACATTCTGCTATTCTTGGAGTAGGATTACCAAACCTTGCCTCTTTAGTAGTGCCTTTAAACGAGAAAGTACCAAGCATATTGATATCGTAAAACTCGTTAAATTCATAGCCGTAACCAAAAGTTCCGCTTGCGGGGATTATAGGGTTATCAAGTTCAATCCCAAGAAGGTTTACGTTTAATTTTCCCATATAATTTCCTCCTTGATAAGAACGGGGCCGTCTTTGCAAATACGCTTGTTGCCGTATAAAGTTTTACACGAACAACCCATACACGCACCAAAACCGCAACCCATTCTTTCTTCAAAACTAAACTGACCGCTAGTTTTAGATACCCTATATACGCTTTTAAGCATAGGTTCTGGCCCGCAAGTAAAGATGTGCGAATATTCTAAATCTCCCATAGCGTCGGTTACAAAACCCTTAACGCCTAAACTGCCGTCAACCGTCGTTACTATTACGGTGCAACCGAGTTTTTCAAACTCCTCTTTATAAAAAACTTCGCTTGCTTTATTAAAGCCTAAAATCACGGTAACTTTTTTACCTTGGCTTAAAAGTTGTTTAGCGAGAAGGTAAAGTGGCGGAACGCCCACGCCACCGCCGATAAGAAGGGGGGTATCCCCCGATTTATCTACGTCGTAGCCGTTGCCAAGTCCCGTTAATATATCTAAAACGCCGTCTTGCATTTTAGAAAGTTGCTCGGTGCCTTTGCCTACCACTTTGTAAATGATAGTTAAAGTGTCTTGAGTTACGTCGTTAACGGAAATAGGTCTGCGTAAAAATAATCCGTCAAGTTTAACGTTTATAAACTGACCTGGTTTTGTTATGTCGCTAACGTCACCTTTAAGCGTCATTTTATAGACGCTATCAGTGAGTTTTTCGTTTTGTATTATTGAAAAATAACCTTGTTTCATAATTCCTTTTATGCATCAATAGTTGAAATGCAAATAGTAGTTTCTTCTAAAACGTCAAGTAAAGTTTTAACGGTGTCAAGCGACGTGAACAAGTTAACGTTGTTTTCGGTTGCAAGTCTTCTGATTTCGTGACCGTCGTTAGTAGTTGTTTCCGCACTTGCTATATCGCTTGTGTTGATAATGTAGGAGATATGACCTTGCCTAATTTCGTTTGCGATATCTTCACAGTTTTCGCTAATCTTCTTTAAGATTTTGGTTCTAATACCGTTAGATTTTAAGAATTCCGCAGTACCTTTAGTTGCTTGAATATTAAAGCCAAGGTTATAAAACCTTCTAATTAAAGGCAATACTTCTTCTTTATCCTTATCGGCAACGGTTACAAATACAGTACCGTAGTTTTGAACTTTAAGTCCCGATGCTTGAAGGGCTTTATATAACGCCCTATAAAGTTTATCATCGTAACCGATAGCCTCGCCCGTAGATTTCATTTCTGGCGAAAGATATGCGTCTAAACCTTTAATTTTATTAAACGAGAATACAGGAACTTTAACGTACCAGCGTTCTTTTTCTTTAGGGTAAATTTCAGTAATGCCTTGTTCTTTAAGGGATACGCCCATAATT
>JAZURK010000195.1:0-8865 GCA_045606165.1 Christensenellaceae bacterium | reverse complement strand
AAGGCAAACGAAGTTTGCGAGGGGTTAGCCGTCCGCGGGTAGCGATTGAACCGTAGGTGAAAAGACCACGAACGAAGCCACGCAAAAAGGACGCCACAATTAGCGTCCTTTAGCGTGGCGGAGAGCGGGGGATTTGAACCCCCGATACGCTTATGACGTATACACGATTTCCAATCGTGCTCGTTCGACCACTCCGACAGCTCTCCATTAAATTTTCAACCATTTAATTATACAAGTATTACTTAAAAATTGCAAGTGTTTTTAATAGATAAACGCACTTTTATAAAAATACTAAAATTTTAGAAAAATAGTAGCCTATAGCACGGTTAAAACATAAAGTATAATATGTTTAATCGAGATAAAAGCGTAGAATACGCTAAAAAATGGGCGTTATCGTTTAACCCTAAATACTATAATTTTTCTTTACTTGGCGGAGATTGTACTAATTTTGTTTCGCAATGCCTACACGCTGGCGGAATACCTATGCGCTATTATAAATACGGTTGGTTTTACAGTTCCTTAAACGTTCGTGCTCCCGCTTGGACAGGTGTTAACGAGTTTTGGGATTTTGCCGTCAACAATACTGGAATAGGCGTTCAACTTCAAGAAATTTCACTTAACGACGTGCAACTTTCGGATATTATACAACTTTATAATGGCGAAAGGTTTTATCATACCCTTATCGTTACCGATTTAACGGACGGGATAAAAGTTTGCTCGCACGATAGCCCTGCGCTTGATAGACCGCTTAACACCTATAATTACGTAAGTTTACGATGTGGCAAAATTATCAATTAAAATTTTCTAAAGTCTTGAAAAGTGTATTTAATTGTGTTAAAATCAAGTTGTTATGATAAAAATTACTCATTTAGGTACTTGTTCTGGTACAGAACCTATTAAAAACTTACATCACAATTCCTTTATTTTAGAAGTTAACGGGGTTAACTATTGGTTTGACGCGGGCGAAAACTGCGCTCATTACGCCTATACTTCGGGTATTGACGTTATGAAAACAAAAGCCCTTTTCATTTCGCATTGCCATATCGACCATATTGGTGGTTTGCCTATGATTTTTAATACTATTTGGAAACTTAACGTTGCATATAAAAAAAGGCTTATATCTAATGATACCTTAAGGGTATTTATTCCACGTAAAGAGATTTTTGATGCTGCAATGACACTTCTTTCAAGAAACCCAAGGGAAGAAGTTGATATTGAATACAACCCTGTAAAAGACGGCGTTATTTTTGAAGATGAAAACGTTAAAGTTACCGCTTACCATAACTACCACTTAAATAATAAAGGTAAGTATGAAAGTGGCGAAAACGGTTGGCACTCCTATTCATTTTTAATTGAGGCGGACGGCAAAAGGGTAGTGTTCTCTGGCGACGTAGGTTGTCCTTACGAACTCAACGCTCTTTTAGAAAAACCTTGTGATTTACTTTTACACGAAACTGGTCACCACAAGGTAAAAGACGTGCTTGATTACGCTAAATCTAAAAACGTAAAGGCTTTGCGGTTTATTCACCACGGTAGGGAGATAGTAAATGATCAAGAAAAATCCGTTAACTTTGTTAAGGAATATTCTAAAAAACACGGCATAGATGCCGAAATTGCCTTTGACCTTTCTACGATAGAAATTTGATATATATGCGCATATATATCAAAAAAACAACTAAAAAATAACAAATGCACACTCATTACAAGTGTGCATTTATTATTTATAAGCCGTTTGTTGTGTTATAGCCTTATTTTAAAAATCCGTTAACGATAAGTTGTTCGGCGTCGTTTTCGGATAAACCAAGCGTCATAAGTTTAATAAGTTGGTCGCCTGCAATCTTACCTATAGCAGCCTCGTGAACCAAACTAGCGTCTAAATGGTTGGCGTTAATTCTAGGTTCTGCGGTAACTTTAGCGTTATCCATAATGATGGCGTCACATTCCGTTCTACCGTTGCATTTAGCGTTTCCGTCAACGGTGGAAATAAAACGTTGGTAAGAGTTATCTTTAGCAACCGAACGCGAGATAACGTGGCAAGAACAGTCTTCGCCTTTTAAATTAACGTTAAAATCCGTTTCGGCTGTTTGAGTGCCGTGCGTCATAATCTTTTCTTTAACGATAAGCGTTGCGCCTTTTTCTAAAACTGCGGTGGTTTTTCTTACCGTACTGTCAACGCCTTTGATTTGCGCGGTGTCCATTTCAAGATATCCGCCTTCGTCAATTTCAATTACCGTGGTAGGGTTTAAAACTCTTTCGCCCGTGCCTTCGCCGTCGCCGTAGTGTTTTTCTAAATACTTAACTTTAGCGTTTTTGCCAACGTGGAAAGAGTGTATGCCGTCGTGTTCCGACTTTTCGTGTCCCGTATTGCAAATACCACAGCCCGCAACGATAATAACGTCGGCGTTATCGCCAATGTAAAAATCATTATAAACAAGGTCGGTTAAGCCCGATTTAGTAATTAAAACGGGAAGGTCAACTCTTTCGTTTTTAGTGTTAGGCTTGATTATAACGTCAATGCCTTGCTTGTCCTTTTTAGTTACGATATCAATATTAGCGGTAACGTTTCTTTCTGCTGATTCGCCGTCGGTACGGATATTATACGCGCCGATTTTAACCTTTTCAATATCAGCAATTTGCGAAAGTAAGTTTTTTTGCATTTCGTTTAACTTCATTGCTCGTCACCTTCCTTATTCGTAAGCGCAGAACAAGTTGCTTGCGATAAAATTTCTGGTAAAATCTCGTCTTTAGCGCCGTCGGATTTAATTTTACCGTCGGCAATAATGATAATTCTATCCGCTATATTTAAAATTCTTTCTTGGTGGGAGATAATAAGCACCGTGCCTTGCGTCTTTTTAATAAGCCTTTCAAAAACTTTGATTAAACTATTAAAACTCCAAAGGTCGATACCTGCTTCGGGTTCGTCGAAAATAGTAAATTTAGAACCCCTTGCCATAGTGATAGCAATTTCAATACGCTTAAGTTCGCCACCTGATAAACTAGCGTTTATTTCGCGGTTGACGTATTCCCTTGCGCAAAGCCCAACTTCCGAAAGATATGCGCAAATTTCATTAACTTTAAGTTTTTTTCCGCTTGCAATATTAATTAAATCGGAAACGGTTATACCTTTAAACCTTACGGGTTGTTGAAAGGCAAACGACAACCCTTTATTAGCCCTTTCAGTAATAGAAAGGTTGGTAATATCTTCGCCGTCAAGCAATATTTGCCCAGACGTTGGAGTGATAATGCCCATAATAATTTTTGCAAGGGTAGACTTGCCCCCACCGTTAGGACCCGTAAAGGCAATAAACCTTTCGTTTAAAGTAAGGTTTACGTTTTTTATTATTTCTTTTTCGCCGTCTTCATTATAGGCGGTGTAACTAATATTTTTTAATTCAAGCATAATATTCCTTTGGTAGCGCAAATTAGCGCTTTTTATATTGTACCCCAAACGGATAAAGTTAGTCAAGTAATACCGTAATTAAATTTAAAAACACGTTGTTTTACTATTAAATCCCCGCTCATTTTTGATTGTTTTGCCCACAATAAGCAAAAATAATGTGTAATTTTGCAAAATAGTAGTTAATTATGACAATTTTGTTTATTTGTTTTGATATTTGTATTGATAATAGTATAATTAAAGTATAAAAATACTTTTAAAGGGGTAATTATGAAGAAATACGATGTTGTAGTAGTAGGTGGCGGTGTTGTTGGCGGACTTATCTTGCGCGAACTTACCAAATACGATTTATCCGTAGCGCTTGTTGAAGCGGGTAGCGACGTATGTATGGGTCAAACAAGGGCTAACAGTGGTATCGTGCACGCGGGCTTTGACGCTGCTATCGGTAGCAATAAGGCAAAGTTTAACGTAATGGGCAATAAAATGATGCCGGAAGTTTGCCGTGACCTTGGCGTTAAGTATAGAAACAACGGCGCTTTAGTAGTTGCTTTTGACGACGATGATTTAAAAATGCTTGAAGAGTTAAAAACTCGTGGCGAAACCAACGGCGTTGAAGAGCTTTATATTATCGACAAAGCCGAACTCAATAAAGTAGAACCTAATATTTCTGAAAATGCAATCGGCGCGTTATACGCAAAAACAAGCGGTATCGTTTGTCCTTACGGTTTGGCTATTGCCGCTATCGGTAACGCTATGGATAACGGCGCGGATTTAATTTTAGACTTTGAAGTAGCAAAAGCGGAAAAAGACGGCGAATACTTTACCGTTTATTCTGAAGACGGAAATTCCGTTCAAGCAAAAGTAGTAATCAACTCGGCAGGTTACGGCAGTCAAAAGGTAGCCGAAGTATTTGGCGATAGTATTCCTAACGTTGGCTATAGAAAAGGCGAATATATATTATTAGATAGAGAAAGCGGAGATTTCTGCTCTAACACGTTATTCTTCACACCTACCGCTAAAGGTAAGGGTATTTTAGTTAGTCCTACCGTAGACGGTAATATCATTTTAGGCCCAACTGCTGAAGTTATTGACGAATACTCTACGAAAACTACCCAAGACGGATTAAACGACGTTATCTTAAAAGCAAACAAAATGTGTAAAAAAGTACCGCTTTTTAACACTATTACTTCTTTCTGTGGCGTTAGGGCGTTCTCGGATAAGCACGACTTTATTATCGAAGAAAGCAAAGCAGTTAAAGGTCTTATCAATCTTTCGGGTATTGAATCACCAGGTTTAACTTCTTCGCCTGCTATTGCAAAATACGTTGTAGAAGAAATCGTTTCAATTCACTTTGAACTCAACAAAAACGCTAACTTTAACGGCACTAGAGAGTCTGAATACTTCTTCAAAGATTTATCACTTGCCGAAAAGAACGAAATTATTAAAAAAGACCCTGCATACGGTAGAATTATTTGCCGTTGCGAACAAATCACCGAAGGTGAAATTCGCAAAGTGTTAAGGGAAAACCCTAAAACCAACTCGGTTGACGGCGTAAAAGCAAGAACGAGAGCGGGTATGGGTAGATGTCAAGGCGGTTTCTGTCAACCAAGAATCGTTGAAATTATCGCTGAAGAATTAGGTATTGAAATTGAACGCGTTTTAAAGAAAAACAAAGGTTCTGAAATTATTGTGGGGAAGACGAAATAATGATTAATTACGATTTAGTTATAATTGGTGGCGGTCCTGCAGGTCTTGCTGCAGCAATCAAAGCGTACGACGAAGGCGTTAAAAGCATTTTAATTATTGAAAGAGAAAATACTCTTGGCGGTATTTTAAACCAATGTATTCACAACGGTTTTGGTTTAACTCGTTTTAAAGAAAGTCTTACCGGCCCTGAATACGCTGGTAGATTTATCAAAGGCGTAAAAGAAAGAAATATCGAATACCTTTTACAAACTACCGTAGTTTCCGTATCTAACGACAAGGTAATAACAGCCGTTAATACTGAAAAAGGATATTTTGAAATTCAAGCAAAAGCGGTAATTCTTGCGATGGGTTGTAGGGAAAGAAGTAAAGGCGCAATCAACGTGCCAGGTACTCGTCCCGCAGGTATTTACTCGGCTGGTACTGCTCAAAAATACGTTAATATGAAAGGCTTAATGCCTGGTAAAAAAATCGTTATACTTGGCTCTGGCGATATCGGTTTAATTATGGCAAGACGTATGACGCTTGAAGGCGCAAAAGTTTTAGCAGTTTGCGAAATTATGCCGTATTCTTCGGGTCTTAAAAGAAATATCGAACAATGCTTAAACGACTTTAATATTCCACTTTACTTAAGTCATACTATCACGGATATTAGGGGTAAAGATAGGGTTGAAGGCGTTACTATTTCTGAAGTAGACGTTGCAACTAAAAAACCTATCCCAGGGACTGAAATCTCATTCGATTGTGACACCGTTTTATTCTCGGTAGGTCTTATTCCTGAAAACGAACTCACTAAAGGCGCGGGCGTAGAACTTTACCCAAGAACCAAAGGCGCGGTTGTTAACGAAAGACGTGAAACGTCGGTTGACGGTATCTTTGCTTGCGGTAACGTTTTACAAGTACACGACCTTGTTGACTTTGTTTCGGAAGAAAGCGAAATCGCTGGTAAAAGCGCGGCTGATTATATCTTAAACGGCAAAAAAGACGCTAATTATATAGTAGTTAAAGAAGGCGAAAACGTAGGTTACGTTCTTCCACAAAAAGTAGATTTAAGTTCTCAAAACACTAAACTTTACTTTAGGGTAACAAGAACGCTTAAAAACGTAGAAATTTCCGCAAAAATCGGCGACGAAGTAGTTTCAGTTAAGAAGAAAAAAGTAGCAGTTCCTGGCGAAATGGAAACTATGATTATCCTTCCTAATAGAATTAAAAACCAAAACGGCGAAATCGTTTTATCGGTAAAGGAGTTATAAGTATGAAGAAAATAGAAGTTACTTGTATCGAATGTCCTATGGGTTGCACGATGACCGTTACCGAAGATAACGGCGTGTTTACCGTTGAAGGTAACAACTGTCCACGTGGCGAGGCTTACGCTAAAGCCGAAGTTACTTGCCCAAGACGTGTTTTAACTACTACGATTAAACTTAAAAACGGTAAAATTTTAGCAGTAAAAACTGATAAGCCTATCAAAAAAGACAATATGTTTAAACTTATGGAACAAATCAACTCTTCTAGGCTTGATGGCGAATTTTCTCAAGGGGATATCGTTATTAAAAATATAGAAGATGAGGCGAACTTAATTGCAACGTCGGACATGATTTAATTTTAAAAGCGTATAAACGGCGTTATGCGTCGTTTACTGTAAAGTTTATCGACCCCGATAACCAAAAAGGTTAATCGTGTCCGCTAAACTTTACGAGCCTAGCCTAACTTGTTTCTACACTTTTAAAAAAGTGCGTAATTAAACTTAATAAGTTAAAAATCTTGCTAATCTTTAGCAAGATTTTTTAATTGCTTGCAATTATAACTTTGCAGTGCTATAATTAAAAACAATAAATTGTTTTAGGGAGCATTATGAAATCCTTTACTATAAAAATTTTAACTTTAATTTTAATTATTTGTGGTGCGCTTGGCGTTTTTAGTGCGTGTGGTGGAAATTACACCGATAACGGTGGCAACGGTAACGGTGGAGATGGTAACGCTACGGTTAATCCAAACAATCCCCCAGCGCATACTCATGAATATACAACTTTAAAGTTTGATAATGACTTTCATTGGTACGAGTGTTCTTGTGGCGAAAAGGACGGTTTAGAAGAACACAAGGGTGGAAAGGCTACTCAAAGTGAAAAGGCAATTTGCGAAGTGTGTTTACAAGCCTATGGTAGCGTTATCGTTTATAAAAGAGATGGAAATTACGTCTATATGGGTAGATATCCACAAACGATAAAGCCAGACGACGTAACGTTATCGGAATTCCAAAATGCTGACGGTTACTACGATGGTAGCGACGGTGCAGAATATTTAAAAGTAATAGCAAGTTGTAATTATTATTACGACTACGTTTTTACTAGCGGTGTTAAAATAACAAAAGGCGAGATTTACTACTTTAAAATGGAACCTATTCGTTGGAGAATATTAGATGAAAAAAAAGGATTACTCGTTTGCGATTTTATTATAGATACAGTGCAATACAATCATACTGCTTTTAGCCATAGCAACGGTAGTTATGCAAACAATTACAAAGAGAGTAAAATTCGTGCTTGGCTTAACGATGAGTTTTATAAATCGGCTTTTACCGATGAAGAACGATTTGTTATAAAAACTACACTTGTAGACAACAGTGCAGAAAGCACGCTTATCACCGAGAATAATAAATTTATTTGTGAAGATACTGAAGATAAAATCTTCTTATTAAGTGCCGTAGAGGCAAATGCAATGCTTATAGATGCTGATGCGTATTTCCCTGCTGAACGTAGATTATTTACAAGTGATTATAGTAGAGTAACCGGCGCTTATACGGATTCGTTTATTAACCATGGTTGTGGTTATTGGTGGCTTCGTTCTCCGTTTGCAAAATCTAGTTGTAAGGTTAGATTCGTTCGCGATAACGGTAGAATAGATAATTTTGACGTGCATATGGATGACGTTGGTGTAGTTCCTGCAATGCAAATTAAATTATAATAATTAACCTTATAATCATTTTATTAAGCAAAATGGTTTTGGATATTTTTTATTATATAATAAATAAAATCTACAACTCATAAATTTTGTTTATGAATATCGTTCACCTTTAGGTGAATATCACGCAACCAAAGGTTGCATCTAACTCAACGTAGTTGAATATCGTTGTAAAACAAAAAACGCCGTTTGGCGTGTTTTTATTTTACTATTATTTCTCTTGCAATGCCTTTGAAAAGTCCTGCTGTTGAGTAGTGAAGTTTTCCGTTGATTTCCTTTTCCATATCCCTGTGGTTATGTCCGCTAAAAGTAGTTATAACAAGCGGATTATTTAAGATTAAATCTATCATTTCGTGGCTTACTTTATAGTCGGTTTCGGTAAGGCGTACGTTAGGGTGGTAAGGCGCGGTATGTTCAAGCATTCTATCCCAAATCGGGTCGTGTGAAAATAAAATTATAGGCAAGCCTTTTTTAAGTTCTTTCTTAAACATTTCAAGCGTTTTAGGGCTGTAATAGTCAAGCGAATTATCCGCGCAAACTATATTTACGCCGCTTATCACTCGACTTGTTAAATCAAGGTTGTGTTCCCTAAAAATTTCTTGTACTTTAGGGCGCGTTTCTTCAATATATGGGAAAGGTTCTTCCATAACCCTTACGCATTGCCATTGATGTTCGTGACCGCCTGGGGTAAACATATAATCAACGCCTTTTACAATTTTATTGTAAACTTCAACGTTGCCTTTAGTTAAAATATCATAAGCGTCACCTGTATTTACAAGCAAGCAGTCGTTTTCTTTAGCGTATTT
>JAZURK010000194.1:0-4888 GCA_045606165.1 Christensenellaceae bacterium | reverse complement strand
AGACCACTCAAAATAACTAAAACTAAATAGACAAATAGAATAACTTTTACATACAAAAATTTGCACACGCAAAATAAAATACTTAGGAATATTATATACTATGGATATATTATTTTTTATATTAGAAATTATAGGCACTATCGCTTTTGCGATTTCTGGTACAATGGTAGCCTTTAAAAAGCATATGGATATATTAGGCGTTATAGTCTTAGGCGTAACCACTGCGGTTGGTGGCGGAATTATGAGAGATTTAATTTTAGGCATCACCCCTCCTACCACTTTCATAAAACCTATATACGTGATGGTGGCTATTGTAACAAGCATTTTAATATCGTTACCTTTCATACAAAAACAACTAATTAAATCGCATAAATTTTACGATATATCGCTGTTTTTTGCCGATTCGTTAGGTCTTGGAATTTTTACCGTTATAGGAATAAAAACAGCCTACTTAGTTAACGTAAACTACAGCATATTTTTAATAGTGTTCGTAGGTGTTATAACAGGGTGTGGCGGAGGCGTTATGAGAGACGTTTTTGCACAAGATACGCCCTACATATTTGTAAAACACTTTTACTGTACGGCATCAATTATAGGCGCAATACTTTGTGCAGTTTTATGGACGATTGTAGGCGAAATAATTTCAATGCTAATAGGTTTTTTTGTAATATTTATACTAAGATTATTGGCAAGTAAATACAAGTGGCACCTATATAAACCACACCCATTAGAAGAAACAAAACTTGAGTAAATTAATAAAGTGTTGACAATTTTGAGCGTTTTTCAATATTTTATTATTAATTGAACAAAATATTATTTACATATAAAAGTTTATATGTTAAAATATTTCGGTTAAGGGGTAAATATGTTAGAACTATTAAACGTAAAAAAAATATACGTAACAAAAGCGGGATTAACCTATGCTTTAAACGGTGTTTCATTAAACTTTGAAGAAAAAGGCTTAGTTTTTATAGCAGGTCAATCTGGTAGTGGTAAAACCACTATGCTTAACGTAATAGGCGGACTTGACGGAATTGAAGAAGGCGAAATAGTAGTTAACGGTAGAGAATTATCTTCTTTAACTGATAAAGAATACGACGCTTATCGTAACACTTTTGTTGGTTTTATATTTCAAGAATATAACCTACTTCCCGACTATACCGTTGAAAAAAATATTTGTATTGCCAACGAACTTCAAGGCATAGAAACTGACAAAGAATATTTAAAACAGCTTTTAGAAAAAGTAGGCATTGCCGGTTTAGAAAAGAGAATGCCATCTCAACTTTCTGGTGGTCAAAAACAAAGAGTTGCTATTGCAAGGGCTTTAATTAAAAATCCTAGCATAATAATGGCGGACGAGCCTACGGGCGCGCTTGATAGCGCTACTGGTACGCAAGTTATCACTATGCTTAAAGAATTATCAAAAGAGAAACTCGTTATAGTTGTTTCTCACGATATGGAACTTGCTGAAAAATACGCTGACAGAATTATAAGAATTAAAGACGGTAAAGTTGAAAGTGATACCATTTTAACCGATAAGCAACTAATCGGTAACGTTTATGAAAATAAAACTACTTTTACCGTTAAATCACGCTCTAAACTTAGTAGTGACGAACAACTTGCGCTTGCTAAAGCAATAGAGACGGGCAAAGAAGTTGAAATTAAAGATACGGTTATTGTTCGTGAAAAAGCCGAAACGCCTAATATTAAATCGGTTAGACCCCAAAACCCCGCTAAATTTATAAATAGTAAAATGAAACTCAAATCTTCATTTGAACTTGGCGTAAAATCTTTAAAAGTAAAACCTTTAAGACTAATATTTACAATTTTGCTTTCGGCTATTGCCTTTGCAGTGTTTGGTCTGTTTGACACAATTGCCGCATTTTCAAAAAGTAAAATTGCTGAAGATATTATAAAAAACGGCGAATATTCTTCAATTTCTATTAGTGCCGACTATACGTCTTCCATATCTAATAAAACCACCAAATTTAGTTTAGACGACTCTTTTATGCAAGAAATTTCACAAAATTCAGGTTATGAATTTAGACCTATCTACACTTTTAATGCAGAAAAGAATAACAATATTTCTATCGTTGCCGACACTGTAGCAGGCGGACCGCTATTTAACAAAAAAGAAAATGAGAGTGGTGATTTATATTATTCAAATGCTGTAAACGGCTACGTAGAATTTGACGCTGAAACTGAAGTTACAGGCGAATATGGAAACTGGACTCTTGATAAAGACGGTTATAACCTAAAAATTTTAAAAGGTACTTACCCTAAAAATACTGATGGCTACGTAAACACTTATAGTATAGGTATATCATCTTATCTTGCCGATAGTCTTACGCATTTTTATTCTGGTTCAGCCACTACCGAGGGTGATTATAGTTTTGTTTTTGGTAAAGAAATTACTTTTAATAAAAGAACTTTTAAAATTGACTGTATTATAGATTGTGGTAAAATACCTGAAAAATACAAGGCGTTAGCGTATTCTAATAGAGATAACGTTGACGGATTGCTACAACAAGATTTTACTACGTTTATAAATTCAGGCTTATATCTTAACGTCTTCGTAGCAAAAGGCTACCATGAAGAATACGCTAAACAACACAATAAAGTTAACTATTATTTTAGTGATTCAAGTTACAAAGCAACGTCAGGAAACTATACTGGAAATCTTGATAACAGGTTTTATTTAGCAAATAGTATTCCTAATAAAAACGTTTATTATTTTAGAGAAAGAAATAATAGTGGAATTAGGGCAGATGAATACGCTATTCTTCAAGAAAATGAAGCGTTAATAAATATTTGGGATTTTTATAGATTTTATAAAAATAACTATAGACGTCAAGAAGATATAGACCAAATGGCTAAAGACGTTGCCCAAATTATAAAGAACGGCAGCAACTACGATAACGTACGAAATCTTTTTAACTCTATGCTTGGCTACTCTTACTCAAAAGAATTTGAGAAAACTTGCTCTATTTTAAAACTAAAACCCCCTGCAACTTTTTATAGTGATACAGAGTATTTTAAAATAGTTGGCGTCTACTTTGATATAAATAACGATGAATACGACACAACCAACTTAGATAGTAAAACGATAACCAGCAACTTGAACTTATACCCCCTTGCTACAACCGACGTTATTTTTGACAAGTTTGACATCTACAAAAATCAAGGCGATTACAGTAGAATAGTTGCCCCACTTCACAGTGGAGAAAACACGACGGCTATTACTAGTTACTTAGATAGTAACGATGCCGTATCTTATAAATGGTTTAAAAATACCGTACTTGAAACGTTAACTGAAAATGAAGACGTTATCGGTCAAGTATCAAACTTATTCTTATACGTAGCAATAATTTTAGCGTTATTCTCAATATTTATGTTGTTTAACTATATTTCAGTTAGTATAGTTTCTAAACGCCAATCAATCGGCGTATTACGTGCATTAGGCTCAAATAGTAAAGATATATTTAGAATGTTTATTTCAGAAAGTGCTATCATAGCATTAATAAACTCTATTTTAGCCGTAATAATATCTTTTGTAGGTTGTATATTTGTAAATATGTACGTTAAAAAAGTTATGATGATTTCAGCAAATTTTGCACTTTACGGCTTGCGTCAAGTTATAGTTATATCATTACTTTGCTTTGCAACTGCAATATTATCGTCAATTATACCTATTATGAAAATTTGCAAAGAAAAACCTGTTAAACTTATTAGAGAACCTTAATAGAGGTAATTTATGGTAAAGAATATTCAAAAACCAATATATTTTGACCATGCATCAACAACCCCTCTAAATAAAGACGTTTTACAAGAAATGCTTCCATACTTAACTACTATTTATGGAAACGCATCATCATTACACAGCGTTGGTAGAGATGCCGTAAAAGGTTTAGACGAGGCAAGAGATAAAATAGCCAAAATATTAAACGCTAAGGCTGATGAAATATATTTTACGTCTGGCGGTACCGAAAGCGATAATTGGGCGATAAAAGGAAGTTTTTTAGCAAGGGGCAACAAAAATAAAATTGTAACCACTACTATTGAACACCCCGCCGTTTTAAACGCAATAAACTCTTTAAAAGATTTTAATATTGAAATAGTTAAAATTTCCCCAAAAGCAAACGGGATTGTTAGCGTTGAAGACTTTGTAAAAGCGGTTGATGAAAACACTTTTTTAACTTGCTGTATGTTTGCTAATAACGAAATAGGAACTATTCAGCCAATAAAAGAAATTTGCAAAATAGCAAAAGATAAAGGAAGTTTATTTTTTACTGACGCCGTTCAATATATAGGTTGTAACGAAATTGACGTTAAAAGTTTAAACGTTGATATGCTTTCAGCCTCAGCGCACAAATTTAACGGGCCGAAAGGCGTAGGATTTTTATATATTAAAAATAGCATAATAGTAAAAACCCTTCTTAACGGGGGGCATCAAGAAAAAAATAGACGAGGCGGAACTTCTAACGTATCAGGAGCAATAGGTATGGCAAAAGCGTTAGAATTAACAAGAATAAATTTAGATAAAGATAGCGATTACGTTTTAAATTTAAAAAACACCTTTATAAATAGAGTTTTAAACGAAATAGATATAGCCTTTTTAAACGGCGATAAAACTATGCGTTTACAAAACAATGCAAATATAACTTTTAAAGGCATAGACGGAGATAATTTACTTTATTTACTTGATTTAAACGGAATATGCGCCTCAACGGGCTCTGCTTGTTCAGCAGGCTCTATCGAGCCATCATACGTGTTAACGGAAATTGGTTTAAGCGAAAAGGACGCTAAATCAAGTATTAGATTTACTTTTAGCAAAGAAAATACGCTAAGGGAAGTTAATTATTGTGTTGATATGTTAAAAAATATAACT
>JAZURK010000193.1:0-7264 GCA_045606165.1 Christensenellaceae bacterium | reverse complement strand
TTCAGCGTGCAACTCGGAAGTGAATAACGCAATATCAGCCGTAGAAGTCTCACAGCAACTAACCCCTTTCTCTTTCCGTCAACAATAGCGTCTGTCTTCGTCATAGTATTTTATATATAATACAACTATTATATATACTTTAAGGTGTTTTGTCAATTATTTAAAGGGATTTTTGCGCGGAAAAAACGTTACCGCACAAATACGTTTCAGGTACTTTACCAATAATGACGTTTTCGTACATTAAAACCGTAATACTATCAGATAACCGTTTAGTGTTAAACCTAGTAACCACGAATACGTCAGGAATAATATTGACGTAGATTGAGTGTTTTGTTTGGTTTATACCCGCCTCCTCGAACTTTGAAACTATATCACATTTAACCGAGTTAACCGTAACTAGCGGCATTTTTATTTTCTTACCATAGCCCGATAAAATTCTAATACCCGTAAACACGCCTATAGGCACTTCAACACCTTTTGATAGATAATCATTTAAAAAATGCGTTACGTTGTCAACTATTACCGTAGAAATTTTATTAAAAGTAAACGCGTCGGTTGTAATCATAGTTATATCGCCATTTTCGTTTTTTTCTATTGAATAAAGCGCGCTGAAGTCGTAATTAGAACCTAGCGCCTTATCTAAAGCGTAATACGATGCAGTTGAAAGTACACCGCTATACGAACTAACACCTAAATCTACAAGCATTTTATTAGAGAAAGAATACAGCGTTAAAAATATAGAAATAAACAGTAAAATAAATAACCGTCTAAAGCATTTGGATTTCTTTTTGGTTTTTTTCATAAAACAAAATACAAGCGAACTTTCGCTTGTATTTTATATGATTTTATCTATTAAATTATGAATTTATTCGATTTTTTAGGAGCATTATTAAGTTCTTGCTTTTTATTTTCATAACCTTTTCTACCTAAAAGCGCGTAAGTTGCATTTTTGCCCTCTTCAACGCCAGGTTGGTTATAAGTGTCAATATTAAACATTTCGCCCGCGTAAGCAGTTTCAAGTTCAAAGAAATAAAGTAATTGACCTAAAGTAAACTCATTTAAAATAGGAAGATAAATAGTTCTATTTAAACGGTTTTTAACGGTTAAAGCATATTCAGTTGCTTGTCTTTCCGCTTGGATTAACTCGTTCATTGTGTGTCCGCAAAGGAAGTTAACGTCAGGGATATCTTCACAGCCGTTAGGAATTTTAACTTCACATCTATAATCGTCAACTGCAAGGAAAGTCGTAACTTTATCAAAAGGACCTTCAGTATAAAGTTGAACTTGACTGTGTTGGTCGGTAACGCCAAGAGATTTTACAGGAGTTTGTCCCACAAATACGAGTTTACCGTCTTTATCAACTGCTTTACCTAAACTTTCAGCCCAAAGTTGCGAGTACCAATCGGCTATATATTTTAAACCGTCGGCATATGGCATCATAACTGAAATATTCTTGCCGTTTTGAATAGCAATATAACTTAAAATTGCGCTTGCAAGCGCTGGGTTTTTAGCATAATCACCGGATTTACAAAGTTTATCCATATATTCAGCGCCTTTTAAGAATTCCTTAATATCAACGCCTAAAACGCTTGCAGGAAGTAATCCTACTGGGCAAAGTTCCGAAAATCTACCGCCAACGCCGTCTGGAATATAGAAAGTTTTTAAGCCTTCTTGTTTAGCAATTTTAATTAAGTTACCTTTTGATGCGGAAGTTGTTGCAATAACGTTTTTAGATGCTTTATCGCCAAGTTTTGCCTTTAAAATATCCATAATAATGAGATATTGCGTCATAGTTTCACTTGTAGCGCCACTTTTAGTTATTACGTTAAACATTGTTTTTTCAACGTCGATAACGTCTAAAAGCGCAAGCATTCTTTCAGGGTCTACGTTATCTTCAACGTAGAATTTAGGGCCGTTTCTCTTTTCCTTTGGTAAATCGTTATAATGTAAATGCTTTAACGCTTGGAAAACGGCTATTGGTCCAAGAGCCGAACCACCGATACCTAAAACTACGAAATACTCAAATTCATTGCGAATTTTTGTTGCAGTTTCGATAATATCTTCAACGATTTCGTTTTGATTGTAAGGAAGGTCTGCCCAACCCGTCATACCGCTTCCGCGCATGCTTTCAAAACGATTGAAAGAGTTTTCAGCAAAGTCTTTATAACTTTGTAAAGTTTCTAAAGAAATACCTTCTTTTTCGCCAACGTAGTCAGCCATCATATTGTTGTAGTCTAATCTGATTTTCATTTTGTTTGTAGTCATACCTTAACCTGCCATTAAAAAATTTTATATTTTAACTCACGAAGATAGTTTAAACTATCTTTAAGTTCGTTTACTTCTTTGTAGTCTTCATAGTACGCTTCGATTAGCATACTTCCATTAAAATTCACGTCTTTTAAACGCTTGAATAAATCCTCGAACGGAAAATCGCCTTTACCCGGTAAACATTTAGTACCGTCGTTACGCATATCGCATAAATGTACGGTATTAATGGACTCGCCCATTTCGTTGATATAATCAATATAACTGTCGCCCGAAATTCTCGCTTGCTTAATGTCTAAACAAGTTTTCAAGTTAGGACAAAATTCCTTTATATTATTATAAAACCCAACGTGGTTATAATAGGCCCACTCAACGTTTTCTAAACACAAATTCACACCGTAACTATCGCAAAATTCCTTGAGTTTAAGCATATTTTCGCCAATTTTTTTATAATTGTTGTATAAAATATTCTTTTTAAACCTTGCAATACCGTGTAAAGTATAGTTTTTAGCCCCAACTATATTAGCAACTTTTAAACAGTTTTCCATAATGCCGTAAGCGTCTTTTAAAGCGCGCGGATTATCGCTAAAAAGTTGTGGTTCAAAGTGAGTATTTAAAGTATGTATCGAGTGAACTTTTAAATCGCCTTGCCTAGATTTTAAAAGGTTTGCATATTCTTCGTTATATTCGCAATACGACTCCAAAAATATTTCGCAAACCCTTGCATCAACCTCGTTTAAGGTAATAAGCGCATCTTCATTATACTGTCTTTTAAAAAGCGTTGCGGTTGAAACACCTATTTCCATATTAAACCTTCTTATATTTTATAATTTCATCTTCAGCGTAAACAACTATTTTATCGCCTTTTTTTATCTCGCCTTCGATAATAGCGTCCGAAAGCAAGTCTTCTATATATCTTGAAACAGCACGTTTAATTGGTCTTGCGCCGTAAACGGAAGAATAACCGTTTTTAACGATAACTTCCATAGCAGAGTTTTCCACCGTTAAAAACGAACCTTGATTTTTCATGCGTTTAATCAAATCGTTAACGATAATATCAGCTATATCATAGCAGTTATCTTCAGTTAATTTGTTAAACACGATAACGTCGTCTAAACGATTAATAAATTCAGGTTTAAAGCGGGATTTTAAAGATTTTTCTATTTTATCTTTAGCAGTTTTTTCATTTGAACCAAACCCAAATGACGCGGTGTTTTCCTCGCCTGAACAACCAACGTTAGAAGTTAAAATTATAAGCGCGTTTTTAAAACTTACAACCCTACCTTTACTATCCGTCAACCTACCTTCATCAAGCACTTGTAAAAGCAAGTCGAAAATATCACTACACGCTTTTTCAATCTCGTCAAACAAAACAACCGAATAAGGTTTTCTTCTAATCTTTTCAGTAAGTAAGCCTTCTTCTTCGTAACCAACGTAACCAGGCGCAGAACCGATGAGTTTATTTACCGAAGTTTTATCTTGATATTCACTCATATCAAAGCGAATTAACGCCTCTTTATCTCCAAAAACACACTCCGCAAGCGCTTTAGTAAGTTCCGATTTACCAACACCCGTAGGACCAACGAAAATAAACGAACCCATAGGCTTTTCGGGGTCTTTAAGGTTAGCTCTTGCCCTTCTAACCGCTTTTGATACAGTAATAATTGCCTCTTCTTGACCTATTATTCTTTTCATAAGTTCATCTTCTAAAGACATAAGTTTATCGCTTTCTTTAGTCGATAATGACGTTATAGGAATTTTAGTCCAAGTAGTGATTAATTCTTTAATATCTTCTTCGGTTATTTCATCGTTGTTACCGCTACGCTTAACGTAAACGTCGATTTTTTCTTTCTCTAATTGTTTTTTAAGTTCACTAATTTTTTTATCAGCCTTCGCAGCGGAATTAATTTCGCCTTGGTCAAGCAAATAATCTTTTTCCGCGCTTAACTTTTTAATTTTTTCCTCAAGTTCCCTAATAATTTTAGGGACTGAAGTCGTTTGTACGCGTTTTTTAGAGGCAGCCTCATCAATCAAATCAATGGCTTTGTCTGGTAAAAATCTATCTGTAATATACCTTTTTGATAATAAAACAGCCGATTTGATAGCATCGTCGGTAATACGTATTTTGTGGTGAGCCTCATAAACGGGTTTTAGTCCCGTTAAAATTTCAATACAAGATTCAACCGACGGCTCTTCAACGCGGATTGTTTGAAATCTACGCTCTAAAGCCGTATCTTTTTCGATAAATTTTGTGTACTCGTCTAAAGTTGTTGCACCGATAACGATAAGTTCACCCCTTGCAAGAAGTGGTTTTAAAATTTCGGCTGCATCTAAATTACCATCGTTAGTACTACCCGCGCCCACTAAATTATGTATTTCATCAATAAAAAATATAATGTTTCCGTCGTTTATAGCAAAATCAATAGCGTTTTTAATTCTTTCTTCAAAATCGCCACGGAACCTAGTTCCCGCAAGCATTCCGCCAATATCTATACTATAAATTTGTTTTTCTTTTAGAAATTCTGGAACTTTTCCGCTAGCAATCCTTAAAGCCAAACCTTCTACTACTGCACTTTTACCAACGCCCGCCTCACCTATTAAAAGAGGATTACTTTTTGATTTACGAGATAAAGTTTGTATAACCCTATCAATTTCACTTTCCCTACCAATAACGGGGTCGATTTTACCCGTTTTAGCGCGTTCAGTTAAATCGTAACCGATTTTTTCTAAAACGGAATAATCTTTTTCGTCAATTTCCATCTTATCATAATTAGTTGAGTCGGTTGACGCATTAAACGAATTTTCACGATAATTATTATTAGAATTATCATAAATAGGTCGAGTTTGAAAAGCAGGTTTTTTAGGTGGCGGTGTACCATTAGGTTTTTGCGCTTCGGGTTTACTTGCGCCCGAAGATTTCACTACTCCTAAAAGCGTATTATACAATTTAGAAATATCAACGCCGATAGCTCTAAAAATACTCATAGCAACGCAGTCTTCAATGCGCAATATAGCAAGCAATAAGTGTTCAGTTGCCAAATATGATTGCTTAAACGAGTTAGCAATATCCGTAGCAATCTTAAAAGCAGAATTTAATTTTGCAGTAAAGCCAGCGCCACTAACTTCCCTAAAGGTTTTTTTATAGTACGCGTAATAATTTTCATAAGTAACACCAAACTCGTTAAGGTATTTACAAGCGCGACATTTTGGCGTGCTTAAAATGGCACAAACAACTTGTTCTGTGCCAACGTAATTAAGTTTTAAGTTGATTGACGCTTTTTCCGCCTTACCCATTACCGAGCAAAAATTATTGGTGTAATTTATCATAAATAATTAAAATTTGTTTACTAAATCCTTTAAGTAATCTTTAAAATCTTTAGTAAGTTCGGTATCTCGTAAGCCAAATTCAATATTTGCTTTTAAAAACCCTAACCTACTACCCATATCGTATCTAATACCATCAAATACAAGCGCTTGTACTTTGCCTTGTTTTGCTAAATAATCAAGCGCATCGGTAAACTGGTATTCACCGTTAACACTTGGTTTTAATGATGCGATTACGTCGAAAATTTCAGGAGTTACAACGTATCTACCAAGTGGAGAAATAGTGCTTTTTACGTCTTCTAATTTAGGTTTTTCTATAATTTCAGTAGCGTTATAAATATTGCCGTCAACCTTATCAAATAAAACCGAGGCGTATTTTACAACGTCTTGTTTAGGAACGTCTTTACAACCGACAATAGTTTTGCCCGTTTCTTCAAACAAATTAATAAGTTGTTGAATAACGGGGATTTCGTCGTTATACATAACGTCATCGCCAAAAAGCACGGCAAACGGCTCGTTTCCCACGAATTCTTTGGCAACTTCAACTGCTTTAGCAGTTCCATTTAACTCTTCTTGAGTAACGTAATAAAATTTAGCCATTGTTTCGGGATATTTTATTTCATTATAAAAGTTAACTTTGCCGTTTTTTAAAAGAACGTCTTCAAGCTCTTTTGACGGAGAAAAATGATTTTCTAAAACTTCTTTTTTATATCCTACAACGAATAGTATTTCAGTTATCCCACTTTTGATAACTTCTTCGGTAATTATTTGAATAGCAGGCTTATTAACTATTGGAAGCATAGTTTTAGGTACAGCCTTTGTGTACGGTAAAAATCTCGTGCCATATCCGGCAACGGGAATAACCGCTTTACGCACTTTATTCATAAATTCCCCCTTTAAAAGAATAACCTTAAATAACATTAAGTCACGGAAAAATCCGTGACTTATATAAAATTATTTCGTGCCGAAAAGCCTATCGCCCGCATCGCCAAGACCTGGAACGATATAAGCGTGTTCGTTAAGTTTTTCGTCTAACGCAGCAACGAAAATATCTACGTCTGGATGCGCGTCTTGAACGGTTTTAACACCTTCAGGAGCAGCAAGTAAATTCATAAGTTTAATATCTTTACAACCGCGTTGTTTAATAAAATCAATAGCAGCAACAGCGCTACCACCCGTTGCAAGCATAGGGTCAACGACGATAATCGTTCTTTGTTGCGCGTCAACAGGAAGTTTGCAATAGTATTCAACAGGCATATGTGTTTCAGGGTCACGATATAAACCGATGTGTCCAACCTTTGCATTAGGAACTAACGTTAAAATTCCGTCAACCATACCAAGACCCGCTCTTAAAATAGGAACTACACCTATACTTCTACCAGCGATGAAGTTTGCTTGAGTTTTACAAATTGGAGTTTCAATTTCCTTTTTTTCAAGCGGTAAATTTCTAGTTACTTCGTAAGCCATAAGTAAAGAAATTTCGTTGGCTAAAGCTCTAAAATCTTTAGTGTTTGTTTCAATCATTCTCATCATTGAATCTTTGTGTTGAATTGACGGATGATCTAAAATCTGTACAATACCCATAATTTCTCCTAAATATTATATTCGCATTTAAGCGTTTTTACTTATTTTCGTAGGCGTTAATTTTACCTACCCTTGTTTCATGTCTTCCACC
>JAZURK010000192.1:0-2119 GCA_045606165.1 Christensenellaceae bacterium | reverse complement strand
GTAACGAAAGTTCTGCATTAAGTGATATCACGGTTAAAGCTAATGGAAATAGTGCTGGTGATAGCTATAACGCTTTAGGTACTACTGATATTTCGGTATCTTGGCGTAGTAACAAAAGTATAACCGGCGGTCACGCAATCGAATTAAACGGTGGTAATATTTCTGTTTATAATGGAACTTATGAGGCTCAATTTGGT
Source organism: Christensenellaceae bacterium (assembly GCA_045606165.1). Classification (GTDB taxonomy): domain Bacteria; phylum Bacillota; class Clostridia; order Christensenellales; family Borkfalkiaceae; genus HGM11412. The sequence goes on along the minus strand of JAZURK010000192.1, from coordinate 1,922 downwards.
AATGGCGTTGCTGCTAACAGTAGTGGTAGAATAGAAATTTACAACGGTATATTTAATGGCTGGATGAATGCTAATGGTAGCGCATTGGATGGTAAAACAGGACCTAGTGCGTTCTACGGATTAAAGGTAGTCGGTGGTGCTCAGGTCGTAATTAAAGGTGGTACGTTCGACGGTGGTAATGGTGGTGCGTTCGTTACAGGTGTAACTGAAGTAACAAATAGAAATATTACAGAAACGTCAACCGCAACAGTTCTTATTTACGCTGGAACATTCGGTTCAACTCGTGATAACTTGTGGGATGCTTTCAATATTTATGATGATGCTATCGTTGTATTTGGTGCTGGCAATTCAAATTATTTCTCAACGGTTAGCGAATTTAATAATTCAATTAAATTATTGAGTGGTAAAACGTCAATAGCTGTTAATAGAATTACACAATCAACATCACAAAGAACAGCTTATATTTACGTTTATTACGGCGATTATTCTGGCGGTTATTCTGGCGGTAATATGTGGAATGACGGCAATGGTGATTACGAAACGTATAACACAAGATTGGGCTATACTTCTGTTACGGGTGTTATAGGTGAAATGAATAACAACACAGCAAGCTTTAACACTATAACTATATAAATTTTAAAAGCAAAGGTTTTTAATAAAATCTTTGCTTTTTTTCTTGTAAAATGCGCGTTAATCGCGCTATAGCCTTATTTTTAGCATATTAATTAATGAACGTATATCTCACGGATGCTATAATAAGGCTTAAATAAAATTAAAAGTTCAAAAGATAGGGATTTTTTATTGCAAAATTGGCAAAAAAATTGTATAATATTACCAAAGTGTACAAGTTGCACAAAAAGGTGTTTTATGAACAGAGAATTAGTTCTTCTTTTAAAATCGTTAAAGAGTAAAACGGGTATCGCCGTAGACGTTTATTCGCTTTCGTTCGTTTATTTGTTTTCTACGGGCGATAAAAAAATAGATTTTGTTTACAGCGGCGAGGTTACCGACGGCTTGCAAGATAAAAAACAAAACGTAACCTTATTCCGTTTTAGGTTTAAAAACGATTTATTTTACGGGGTTATTAGTGGCAGTAGCGAGGTGGAGCGCAACTACGCAATGTTTATTTGCGGGCACATAGAAAATAGTTCTAACCAGCACGATGATAACCTTTCTAAAGCAGAATTTTTGCGTAATATCGTTTTAGGCGACTGCAGTGGTATGCAAATAGTTAAATTTATGCGTAAGTTTAACGTACCAAACGCGCCTTGCTACGTTTTGGTTATTAACACGGTTAAGCCACAAACGCAAGAGGTTTTAGAGTTTTTAGAAAGTTATACCATTAACGGGGCTGATATTGCCGCTCCTATTAGTGAAGACGTTTGCGTGTTCGTTAAGTTTATTTCTTCAGAGAGTGATAGCGATTTTCAATCTCCGTCAGAATATGCAGAGGTGTTTAGTCGCTCTCTTTACGAAGAAACGGGGATTGAGGTTAAAGTAGGCGTTGGTTGCACTATGCGCGGCTTTAACGAGTGCGTTCAATCTTACGTTCAAGCCGAAAGCTCACTTAAAATAGGGGCGATAGTTGGCTATAAAGCAAGCGTTTATTCGTATAAAGAATTTGCACTATATAAAATGCTCGAGGATATGCCTTCGGCTACCTTAACAAGCTATTACAATATCTTGGTTGACGGCGAGGCGAAGAGTATTTTTGCTAATCCAGATATGCTTTCTACAGCCGAAGAATTTTTAGATAACAACCTTAACTTAAGCGAAACTGCGCGAAAGCTCTATATGCACCGCAATACTTTAACCTATCGGTTAGACCGTATTCAGCGCGCTACGGGGCTTAATATTCGTAACTTTTCAGATGCGGCAACCTTCCGTTTATGTAGCTTGCTTTATAAAATTTTAAATAAATA
>JAZURK010000191.1:0-2958 GCA_045606165.1 Christensenellaceae bacterium | reverse complement strand
CAACTGCCTTGGCAAGGCAGTGCTCTACCAACTGAGCTACTCCCGCATATAGAAAAAGGAAATGGTGGGAATTATAGGGCTCGAACCTATGACCCCCTGCTTGTAAGGCAGATGCTCTCCCAACTGAGCTAAACTCCCATTTTAAGGACACTTGCATCAACAAGTGCCCTAACAATATATCAAAAACTAAAATAAATTGCAAGCGTTTTTTCGCTATTTTTTAAAATTTTTTTATTTTTTTTGATTTTTTATTTATCAGCAACGATATTACGCTTATTAATTATCCGATTAACGAAAAATATATTTTAATTCAACGTAATGTTTTTAAGCCTTTCGTACTCTTTTTCCGCAAGAGATTTTAACTCTAAAACGTTAGAAGTATCCGAAAACGCCTCATCACTTAACGCTTTGGCAAAGAAAATTACTGACGACGAGTATTTTAACCCACCGAGATTTGATAAAAATTTACCAGATTGCCTCTCGCCTAAAAAGTCGCCACCGCCCCTAATATCGTAGTCAATTTCGCTAATTTTAAAACCATCACTACAGTTCTTAACGGCTTGTAAACGCTCTTTAGATTTATCGCTTTCCTTACCGCAAAGCAAGAAACAATAACTTTTTAAATCAGACCTACCAACCCTACCACGTAATTGGTGTAACTGCGAAAGACCAAATCTTTCAGCGTTATTTATAACCATTATAGTGGCGTTAGGAACGTCAACACCAACTTCAATTACGGTAGTAGATACTAAAATATGATATTTACCGTCTTTAAAATCAGTCATAACTTGGTTTTTTTGACTGTCTTTTAATTTACCGTGAAGTAATCCTATATTAAAATTAGGATATACGTTAGAAAGTTCTTCGTGAAGTTCTTTTACGCTTAAAATAGCGCCGTCATCGTCCCCTTCAATTTTAGGACACACGAAATACGCTTGCCTGCCTTCTAATACTTGTTTTTTTATAAACTCAAGCATATCAAGGTATTTTGCCTCACTAACAATTCCAGTTTGGATTTCTTGCCTATTTGTAGGTTTATCTAAAATAGTTGAAATATCAAGGTCGCCGTAAAAAATTAACGATAAAGTTCTTGGAATTGGAGTAGCACTCATAACAAGTACGTCTACGTTGTCGCCCTTATCCGAAAGCGCGCTTCGCTGTGCAACACCAAAGCGCTGTTGTTCGTCACACACACACAACGCTAAATTTTTAAAAATAACGTCGTCTTGAATTATAGCGTGCGTACCAACAACGATATCAACTTCGCCACTTTCTATTTGTTTTTTGACTATAGTTTTTTCTTTTTTAGTAACGCTACCAGATAAGTAAGCAATTTTATAATCGTATAAATATTTAGACAATACCTCGTAATTTTGTTTAGCCAAAACTTCAGTCGGTGCTAAAAAACTAACTTGATATCCACTTTTTACCGCCATAAAAACAGCGCAAAGCGAAACTGCTGTTTTACCACTACCAACGTCGCCTTGCAATAATCTATTCATAACCGTATCTGCGGTTAAGTCACTAAAAATTTCGTTAACCGCTTTTTTCTGCCCATCGGTAAAATCAAATTTAAAGCGTTTACTAAACTCGGATACCGAAATAGAATTACACGTATATTTTTTGGTACGAAGGCACTTTTTGTCGCCTTTTATAATTTTAAACGCGGTAATCATTTTAAAGTATTCTTCTAAAGCAACCCTATCTTGAGCATTGTTTAAAGAATTTTGAGACGTTGGATTATGAACTTCGTAATATGCGCGCTTTAAAGGTGATAAAGCATACTTTCTAATTAGGTTTTCAGGTATAACGGAGTTAATCGGCAACTTATCTACGCTACTAATACAAAAAGAACGTAAAAGGTTTTGAGTTAAGTTTCCAGATAAACTATATACCGGCACTAATCCTTTAAGTTTTGAATTTTTATCAACTGGCTCGAATACGGGATTAGTCATAGAAACCATACCGAATTTATTAGTTACCCTACCGTAAAAGAAATATTCTTTACCAACCGTAAGTTTGTTTTTTACGTAAGGCTGATTGAACCACACGATAGAAAACGTGTCCGCGTATTGCGAACAATATAATTTTACATATTTTAGTCTACCCGAACTAAATTCTCTAGGTTCGGTTTCAACTTTTGCAACGGTTAACACAAATTCATTATGATAAGCGTATTTAATTTCAGTTTGTTTTGTTAAGTCTAGATACGAACGCGGGAAGTTATTTGCTAAATCTTCAAGACTAAAAATGCCGAGTTTTTTTAAATCGGCAATACGTTTATCGCTTAAATATTTAATACTTGATAAACTCATATAACTCCCCCTTTAAGTATTTAAAAAGAGAAACCTAACGGCTTCTCTTTTAATCAAAAGTTTATTCTAACGAAACGATGAAGTAGTAAACCGCTTGACCGCCATTGTAAAGTTCAACGTCACAATCAGGGTATTTTTCTTGTACTTGGTTTCTAACCGCTTCAGCATCGTCTTCAGAAATATCTGCGCCGTAATAAAGGTCAATCGTGCAGTGAGTAGTATTCTTTAACACGTCGATTAATCTTAAAGTACAGTCGGCAATCGTTTCAGATTTAGATAAAATACGTTTATCGTTAAGACCGATAATATCGCCTTTTTTAAGGTTAAAATCGTCAATTTTCGTCGTTCTAACCGCGTAAGTTACTTGACCTGCTACAACGTTTTCGGTCGCGTGGAACATATTAACTTTGTTTACGCTAGCCGATTCTTCAGGGTTAAACGACAATACTGCCGAAATACCTTGAGGCACGTTTTTAGTTGGAATAACGTGTATTTCCTTACCTTCGATAAGTTGTTTTGATTGTTCCGCAGCAAGGATAATATTTTTATTGTTAGGGAAAATAAAGATGTTTTCCGCATTGATTTTACAAACGGCGTCGGCAATATCAGACGCGCTTGGGTTCATTGTTTGACCGCCTTCAAT
>JAZURK010000190.1:0-2934 GCA_045606165.1 Christensenellaceae bacterium | reverse complement strand
ATATAAAAGTGTCAATAGTAAAATTATAATTTTAACGTAATCTCTTTACATTATAAAAAATGTATGCGATAATATTTTGTAAGAGCATTTATTTAGGAGCATTAATTATGGATTTACATTACGATATAGTTATAATAGGTGGAGGACCTGCTGGTATTTCCGCTTCCGTTTCGGCAAGTAGGCTTGGCGCTAACGTTTTACTTATTGAAAAGGACGGCGTTTTAGGCGGTATGAGTGGCGCGGGTATGCTTAACGTTTGGTGCGGTAACGCTTACTCTAAAATCTTTGAAAAGGTTATTAAAAACACAACTAAACTTATGCCTAGCGGAAGAAGAATCTTTGCTCCTGAAAAGGTTAAAGCAGAATATATAAACCTTATAGAAAAATACGGCGTAAACGTACTTCTTCATAGTTTAGTTACCGACGTTTCAGTAAAAAACGGAAATATAGAAAGCGTTAAAATTGCCACAAAATCGGGCTATATCACAGTTTTTGGTAAAATTTTTATCGACTGTACTGGCGATGGCGACGTTGCAACAATGGCTAATATCCCTAGCGAAAAAGGTAGAGAAGACGGGCTTATGCAACCTATGACGGTAGAATTTATGATAGGTGGCGTTGACAGTAAAAACGCCCTTTTCAAAGAGGCAAGACTAGACCCTATTTTACAAGCAAAAATGCAAGATTGTTTATCTAGCGGTAAAGTTTCTCGACCAGTGGGAGCTATAATTTTACTTGAGGCGTTAGAGCCAAACACGGCGTATTGTAATATGACTAACGTTATAGAAGTTGACGGCACTAACGTTTTTGATTTAACTAAAGCCGAACTTCAAGCAAGAAAGCAAATTCCCGAAATCATCAACTTCTTACGTGAAAACGTTAAAGGCTACGAAAACTGCGTCGCGCTTTCTTCAAGCAGTTACGTGGGCGTAAGGGAAACAAGAAGACTTAAAGGCAAATATACCCTTACCTATCAAGACGTACAAAGCGGTAAAAAGTTTGAAGATTATATCGTTGACGGGGCAAACTTTTGTTTCGACGTTCACAACCCTAACGGCAAAGTTGAAGATATTGAAAGCCAACCTATTGAAACGGGCAACAACTACACTATCCCCTACGGTTGTTTCGTTAGCGAAAAAATTGAAAACCTTGCCTTTGCAGGCAGGTGTATTTCGGGCGACCACTACGCGCACAGCAATTACCGCGTAATGCCTATTTGCTTTGCTATGGGCGAAGGTGTTGGCGCTATGGCGTACTATTCGCTTAAAAACTCGTTAAATATCAACGATTTATCACTTGAACATATAAAACAAATACAACTTCTTTTAAAAGAAGATTTTTAAACTAAAAGCGGAAGCGTAAAAACGCTTCCGCTTAATTTTTAGTCTAATCTAAAGTCTAAATGTTTTGGTATCGGGTAAAGGTTGTCTACATCGGCTTGTGTAGCATCTTTGCCCGTTTGTTTTTTAATTACCTTTTTATAAATATCTACGTAAACGGAATAGATTGAATATTCCCCTTCCCTAATATCAGGCACTTCAAAATCGCCGTTTAAAATTTCTAACGCGCTATCTAGCATATCAAGTTTTTCGTAACAAGTAAGAAGGTAAAGTTTAAACCTACCCTTTAATTTATCAAGGCTATTACTTAAAATAAAACTAATGCACTTAGTATACTTTTTAGCCAAAATGCAAATTTCGGCAAACGCCATAAAGATATTTGTATCCGTTGTATTAAGCATAGCTTTTTCGGCGTAATTATAACCGATTTCATATTCCCCTATAACCTTGGAATAGTATATTGCAAGGGTAATATTGCTAAGGGCATAATATTTGCTGTCACCTACATTTTTAAGCATTTCTACTGCGGTATCGTAATCTTTAAGGGCAATGCCACAAGTACCGCCAAAGAAGTTATCGGCATCGGTTTTATCCGCTTTTTTACAAATAAAATTGTAAACGTTTTTATCGTTAATATAGTAAATATCATACTCTGGACTAGTTTTTCCGTTAAAAAGGTCTAAATAATAGTTATGCTCTTCGGTTAGCGATTTAGCGTAAAACTCGCATCTATCCGTCAATTTTTTACCGCTAAAAAGTTCAGTTATAGCACCCCTACCACTACCATAATAAACGGTTTTAACATTTTTTAAATTACTAAAATATTTATCCGTTAAATAACTTTCGTCTACCATTAAATCGACTTCGTTAACAATGCTTAAATAGTTAGCATTATAGCAGTTTTTAGTCAACGTATAAGGCGTGTAAATCTCATAAAAACTGATTGTTTCGCCTTTACGTAAAATAAAATGCTGAAACTGTGTTTCTAATATACCGCTTTGAACTTCCAAATAATCTCTGCCGTCAGTTAGCCACTCGTTCCAATGCTCTCCGCCTTGACGATGTCCCCAAACGAATTGTTTTTTACCCAAACAATTTTGCGAAGAATACTGTAATACCCCATAGTTTGTATCATCAACGCAATAAAGCCATTTTTTACCGTTAGGCATATCGTAAAAATAATCGGCAGTCACGCTAGTTTCGTTAGAATAACTTGTGTCTACGCCGTCGATTTCAGGAACGTTTTCATAGGTCAAAATATGGTAGCCGTTAGAATAGTATGCAAGATAAGTTTTATCGGTTGGAACTATTACCCTTGTTGATTTTTTAAGTTCTACGGCAATATTACTCCACCAGTAACAGTATGTATCTTTACCGCTTACATTTTCAATTTCAAACTTACAAACAAGTTTGTCTTTGATAAGGGTAAAGCGCATTACGAATATAAGTCCCCTTATAACTTCGTATTCGTACATTTTTAACACATCGTTGCCATCGTTAGTTTTTTCAAACTCGGCAAAAAGTTTATCGCAAGTAAAAACGGAATGACCACGCATACCAACGTTCCACTCAATACCGCCCGCAAACCAAGCCT
>JAZURK010000189.1:0-6572 GCA_045606165.1 Christensenellaceae bacterium | reverse complement strand
CGGTAAAATTTTCATTAATCATAATTTATCCTTATATTCACATAAATCCCTAATCACGCAAGTTTGGCAGTTAGGCCTTCTTGCAGTGCAAACTTTCCTTCCGTGAAAGATTAGGTAGTGATGACTTTTCGACCAAAGTTTTTTATCAATTTTTTTCATTAAAGCCATTTCCGTTTTATACGGAGTATCGGCTTTAACAAGCCCAATGCGATTAGCAAGCCTAAAAACGTGAGTATCAACGGCAATAGCGTCGCCGTTAAATGCAACCGATATCATTACGTCGGCAGTTTTCCTACCCACGCCCGAAAGCGAAGTCAATTTATCGAAATCGCTAGGGACTTGTCCGCCGTAAATTTCAACTATATCTTTAGTAGCCGATAAAATATGCTTGGCTTTAGCATTATAAAGGCCGCAAGGCTTAATGATTTCGCCTAATTCTTCTTGAGTTAAAGTAAGCATTTTTTCAGGAGTGCCGTAATCTTTAAAAAGAGTTTCGGTAACGATATTAACGCGGTTGTCCGTACATTGTGCGGAAAGAATAACGGCAACTAAAAGTTGGTAATCACTATTAAATTTAAGCAAAGGCTTTGCATCGGGATATTCCGTAGAAAGCCTTGCTATTATGTTTGACACTTTTGTTTTATTCATAATCTAAACGCATAATCATTTTAACATAAAAACAGCGTTTAGACAAACGTTTTTATTAAATTCTTACGGTTGTTGTGTGCGTTCCGCGTTTTTCGAACAAAAAAAATCCGTTAAACGACGAAAACCTACCCCTTTGAACGATTGATTTTGCTAAATTCAACTTGCTTAAAGGAAATTCCGCCGACGTGCCGCACCCAACCCTTGCCTCTTTTGGGGTGGAAACCATTTTACAAGCCACACCACTTAAATTCATACTTTCGATAAACGCCATTACTTGAGTTCTCGACTTAAAAACCGCTATACATTTTTTTACAACACCTGTCATAATCGCGACCTTCTTTAGTTTTTATAGTTTGCGCGTGATAATTTATCACACATTATAATATATTAATTTATAACGGTTAAAGTTAAACGTTTTATACTTTCTAAAGGAGGAATTATGATATATCTAGACAATGCGGCAACGGGCGGATACAAACCAAGTTCGGTTATCGACAAAGCGGTAAACGTGATTAAATATTTAAACGCCAATCCCGGAAGAAGTGGACACCGCCTTTCCAAAACGGGCGAAGAATTTATTTATTCCGCGCGCAAAACTATAAGTAATTTTTTTAACAATAAGAGCGTAGATAAAGTTATTTTCACCAAAAACTGCTCGGAAGCGCTTAACGTAGCAATACTCGGCTCGGTAAAAAACGGTGGGCATATAATAACCACCGTTTATGAACATAATAGCGTACTTCGCCCACTTTATTCACTTGAAGATAAAGGAATTATCACATTAACTATAGTTTCACCCGAAAACGAAAAATACGTAACCGCAACCGATATAAAAAAGGCTATTACCGACAAAACTTGCGCGGTAATCGTTAACAATATAAGCAACGTTACGGGCGCGGTTAACGACGTTATAGGAATAGGAAATCTTCTTAAAAACACCGAAATCGTATTCATCGTGGACGGCGCGCAATCGGCTGGGCATATCAAGATAGATATGGATAATTACGGCATTAACGCGCTGTGCGTAGCGGGGCATAAAGGGCTTTACGGCATAGCGGGTTCAGGCGCGTTAATCATTGATGATAAAACTGAAATATCCGCAACTTTTCTAGGCGGTACGGGTACGGAAACTTTTAATCCAACAGGTCCGACTTGCTATCCCGAAAAATTAGAGTATGGAACGCTAAACCTACCCGCAATATGCTCGCTTGACGAGGGAATTAGATATATCGGCAATAATTTAGATTTTATATCAACACAACTTACCCTATCAAGCGAATATTTGATAGACAAACTTAAAAAAATTCCTAGCGTAAAGATATATTCTACCCCTAATCCGACGGGAATAGTTGCGTTTAACGCGTTCGGGCGCTCGTCTATAGAAGTTACCGAAACTCTTTCCGACAAATTCAATATAGCCGTTCGCGGTGGATTTCACTGCGCACCGCTAGCACATAAGTTTTTAGGCACTGACGACGAGGGACTTATCCGCGCGTCGATTAGCCTTAACAACACCAAGCGCGAGTTGAACGCTTTAGTAGACGCTATGAAGTATATTACGTCCTTTTAAGGTCTTCTACGATTTTTTTAAGTTCGGCTTTTTGGCTAGGGTTTAGCATAGGAAGTAGCATACTAGCAAAGTTATCTATATCTTTATCGGATAAAGTGCCGTTTCTTCTACCTTTTTCCGCCTCTTTCTTGATTGCGGAAATTAAATCGCCTTTAGACGCGCCTTCATACTTGCTTGCAAAACTTTTAAGCATATCGTACGCGCCGTTGTTTACGTTGTTGCCGTTTGGTTTATAGTTATTAAAATCTCGCATAAAAAACCTTCCTAAAATAAAAATTGTTTACAATAAATTGTATGCTTACATAAAATATAATGTTAAAGGTATGAAAGTATGAGTTTTATTCCACTGATTTTAATATTATTTTTACTTTTCAAGAAAAATGATAGCCCAATTTTAGAATTTATTAAGGGAATAGACTTATCTTCTATCTCGCCAATCTTGCAACTTTTAGGACTAAACGAAGAAAGTTTAGACTTCTTAAACGATGAAAACTTTAAAAATTTTTTATCGGGAAACGGGGATTTAAAAAGTTTAATTCCTATAATTTTACCGCTACTAAAAAATCTAACAACTAAACCAACTGCGCCCGTAAACGAGTTTAGCGAAAATTTAAAAAGCCAATACTTATCGCCGATAAAGGATTTTGCTCCAAGCGAAATTACCGAGATTTTGAACGAATATTTTTCATAATTTTAAGGGTTGGTTATTGCCAACCTTTTTAAGATATGCTACTATATAATTATGAAAGCATTCTATGAACTTTACGCTGACGTAAAAGACTATATCAACGTAATAAAACTAAATCACAACGATTTTAGCCCCGCGCACTTTCACAAAACGGCGGAACTAGCAGTTGCAGTTAAGGGCAGTTTCAAAATTTGCGTAAACGGTAAAGAATACACCCTTAATCAAGGCGATTTCGCGCTTGTTAACAGTTATGAACCGCATTTTTACGGAAACACTCAAAACGCGGAAGGCTATGCGTTTATGATTTCTTATTCCGTTATGGAAAAGTTTATAGAAAACTCGGGCGGTAGACTTAACGTGTATCTTTGCCCAAACGATAACGGCGAAACCGCAAAACTCGTTAGCGAAATATTTAAAAGATTTAACGACTTTAACTTTTATATGAAACTTGGTAGCGCCGAATATATTCTTGGCGCGCTTAAAAACAAATGCGGTATAACCAACGCGCCTATTGATAAAACGGGCGCGCTAATCCCTGAAATTTTAGCGTATATCGATGAAAATTCTAAAACGGACTTATCACTAGTTTCAGTTGCGCAAAAGTTTTCGTATACACCGCAACATTTTTCGGTAATTTTTAATAAGTACATAGGCGTTTCGTTTAGGGATTATCTAAACAGCGTAAGACTTTATAAAGTAGAAAAACTTATAACCGACGGCTTGGGTGTTTGTACAGCTGTTTTATCGGAAGGGTTTAAAAGCCTAAACACTTACTACCGTGCAAAAAATAAACAAGAAGGATTAAAATCTTAAATTATGACAATAAAATACTAAAAAGCGGTGTTTACAACCGCTTTTTTTAATGGTATGATTAAGCAAATGACAAAGGAGTTATCAAAAATGAAAATCGGCGTTATAAGCGAAAGTTTTAGAAAATACGAAAAACAAGACTTTTTTTTAACCGTTAACCTTGCTAAAAAAGTAGGTGCAAGCGGTATGCAAATTCACGGCTCGGCAAAAGTAATATATCCTGGTATGCCAGATAGCGAAATTAAAGATATTTTATCTATTATGAAAGGCGAAGGGCTTGAATTTTCAGCCATCTGCGGTGATATTGGCGACGAAATGTTCTTTACCAAAGACCGCGAACTTATATCTAAACAAAAAGCCATTTTAGAAAATGCAAAACGCTTGGGCGTAGATATAGTAACAACTCATATAGGCGCGATTTCACAAGATAAAACTTGCGAGCGGTATAAAACCCAACTTGAAGTTTGCAAAGACTTATCAAAATTCGCTACTTCAATAGGCTCGAAATTCGCCGTGGAAACGGGACCCGAAAAAGCGGTAATACTAAAGGAATTTTTAGACGAAGTAGGCGGTGGTATAGGCGTTAACTTCGACCCTGCCAACCTTGTAATGTGCGCGGGCGACGACCCCGTTCAAGCCGTTTACACGCTAAAGGATTATATCTACCACACCCACGCTAAAGACGGCGTACAGTATAAACCGTTTGACACAAGGGCGCTATACTCGGCAAAGCATTACGGTTTAGAAAGGATTTCTAGCGAAGGCTTATTTAAAGAAGTACCGCTTGGCACGGGTAACGTTAAGTGGAAAGAATACATTTCGGCGCTTAAAGATATAGGATATAACGGGTACTTAACGGTAGAACGCGAAGTTGGTGAAAACCCAGAAAAAGATATATTGACGGCAACGTCGTTTTTAAAGGAGTTATTATGAGTAAGATTAAAGTAGCAGTAATAGGCGTAGGCGGAATTTCATTTTTACATATTGAACCATACGTTAACAACCCTAACGTTGAACTTTACGCGTTTTGCGATATCAACGAAAAAACCTTAAAAGCAAAAGGCGAAAAGTACGGTATAACCCATCTTTACACGGACGCTGAAAAAATGCTTAACGAACTTCCCGAAATTGACGCGGTTAGCGTATGCACTTCAAACGACGCGCACTCGAAATGTTCGATTTTAGCGCTCAAAAAAGGCAAACACGTCCTTTGCGAAAAACCTATGGCTAGAAACTACGATGAAGCGCTTGAAATGGTTAAAGCACAAAAGGAAAGCGGTAAAAATCTTGGCGTTGGGTTTGTTAGACGCTACGGTAAAGACGCGGAACTTGCTAAAGAATTGATTGACAACGGTAGAATAGGCGAAGTATATTACGCTAAAGCTAAATATATACGAAGAAACGGTTGCCCTGGTAGGTGGTTTGGCGATTTTTCAAAGTCTGGCGGTGGCCCGCTTATCGACCTTGGCGTACACGTTATTGATTTAGTTAGATATTTATGTGGCTCGCCAAAAGCGGTATCCGTTTACGGCTGTACTTTTTCTAAACTTAAAAATAGACCTAATATTAAAAGTCCGCGCATCTTTTTAGGTAGCGACCAAGTTAATACCGAGCCAGACGTTTTTAACGTTGAAGATTTAGCAACGGCGCTCGTTCGATTTGACAACGGTTTAGTTTTAAGCGTAGAAACTAGTTTCACTTTAAACACCGAAAAGGACGACGGCGCGATAGAAATTTTCGGCACGAAAGGGGGACTTAAGTTCGCACCTGAACTTAAAGTTTATACGGAACTTGAAAACTATATGGTTGACCTTACTTTCCCCGACCCCGTTAAATTTGAAACGGAAGGTTTCACCGCGCAAATTAACGGTTTCGTAGACGGAATAGTAAACGGCAGTAAGTTTAGGGGCGATAGCGAAAGCGGTCTTGAACTTATGCGCATTATCGACGCTATTTACTTATCCGCAAAAACGGGACACGAAGTAATTTTATAACAAATAAAAACACCTTTTAAAAAAGGTGTTTTACGTTTAGTTTTTATTGAAAGTGTTCTTGTACTGACGCGGTGAAATTTTAAAGTGATTTTTAAAGGCCTTACTTAAAGAATACGGCGTTGCGTAGTTAAGTTTTTCGGCAATTTGCGTTAAGTTTAAACCTTCTTCGATAAGCGCTTTAGCGGTATCAAGCCTTAAAGTGTTATAGTATTCGATTATAGCAATAGAAGTAGTCTTTTTAAAAATTGAAGACAAGTGGTTGTAAGAATACTTAAAAACTTTAGATAAATCGCTTAAGTTATTTATGTTATAAAGTTCGTTGTTTATATAGTCCATAATTTGAAAACACAAAACGTCGCGCTCTATTGCGCTTACGTCTTTAAGCGTTGCTTTCTTTTCAAAATCGCGGATTAAATAAATTGCTACTTGCCAAAATATTCCATTAACGACAAGTGGGGATAATTCTTCGTCAAAAGAAGATACTTCCCTTATCGCGTTTGATACGAGATAACTAATTCTATCGTCTTTTATCACCCTTGATTCCACGCTAGAGTTATTAAGCATTATAGCGTTAAGTTTGTCTATCAATCCTTTATCTTTAGGAATAAACGAGAAAAAATCGTATTTTAATAAATCCGTTTTATCCGTTTCGATACGATGAATATCGTATGGGCAAGAAAGGTATATATCCCCCTTTTTTACGGTAACGGGCTTGTTGTTGGTAAATATTTCGCCAACGCCGTCGGTGACGATTGTAAGTTCGTACCAAAAACCATGGTAGTGGTTTTCGCATAAAGTGTTTTCGTTACAATACGCCCTACCTATTTGCTTTAACTCAAAATCGTTAAGCCCGATATTTTTA
>JAZURK010000188.1:0-3299 GCA_045606165.1 Christensenellaceae bacterium | reverse complement strand
GGTATTGAACGTATTGCTATTTTAAAATATAAAATTCCTGATATTAGGTTATTCTTTGAAAACGACTTACGTTTCTTAAAGCAATTCAAGTAAGATAAGGAGAATAAAAGTATGAAACTTCCATTAGAATGGTTAAACGATTACGTTGATATTTCGGATATTTCGCTTGACGACCTTACAAAGAAATTATTTTCTTGTGGTTTTGAAGTTGAAGAAGTTATTGAAACTGGTAAAGATATTTCAAAAGTAGTAGTAGGTGAGGTTTTAACTTGCGAGGCAATCCCTGAAACTCACTTACATTTATGCACCGTTGACTGCGGTAATCACGGCGTATTCCAAATTTGTTGTGGCGCGGACAACGTAGAAGTTGGCATTAAAGCGCCTTGCGCGTTAGTTGGCGCTACCGTACTTTCTATCGGTAAAGACCATAAAACCGTTGAAGGCGTTATGACTATTAAAGAAGGCAAGTTAAGGGGCTACGATTCTTTCGGTATGCTTTGCTCGGGCACTGAACTTGGCGTTACTGAAGATATGTATAAAGGAGCGTCTTACGACGGCTTGCTTTTACTTGATAAATCTTATCCTAACGGTGACGATGTTAAAAAATACGTTGGTTTAAACGAGGTTATTTTAGATATCGGCGTTACGGCGAATAGACCTGACTGTCAAAGTATTTTAGGTTTAGCGCGTGAAGTATCAGCAGTTCTCAATAAACCGCTTAAAATGCCTAATACTTCGTATACGGCAACGGTTTGCGACACTAAAGATAAACTTTCGGTAGAAGTATTAGATACTGAACTTTGCCCTAGATATATTGCAAGTTACGTTGAAGATATTAATATTGCCGAATCTCCTTTATGGATGCAAAAAAGATTAAAAAGCGTAGGTATTAATGCTATTAATAATATCGTAGATATTACCAACTTCGTATTGACTGAAATTGGTCAACCTATGCACAGTTTCGATTATGATTTATTAAAAGGTCAAAAACTCGTTATCCGTCGCGCTGACAACGGTGAAAAAATTACAACTTTAGATGATAAGGAATTTGAACTTAACGACTCTAACTTGGTTATTTGCGATGAAAGCGACCCACAATGTTTAGCAGGTATTATGGGTGGTAAGTCAAGTTGTATTGAAGATTCTACTAAAGCTGTAGTGTTTGAGTCTGCGCAATTTAAAAGGGATAATATCCGTAAAACTTCAAGAGCGCTTGGTAAACGTAGCGATTCTTCTTCTAGGTTTGAAAAGGGTACTGACGCGTACATTGCCGAACTTGGTATGAATAGGGCTTTAGCGCTTATCGACGAACTTAAAGTTGGTAAGATTTCTAAATCTTATATTGACGTAAATAGCGTTGATTTAACACCTCAAACAATGGATACCAAGATTAGTAAAATCAATAAAGTTTTGGGTATTGAAGTTCCTACAAATGATATTGAAGACATTTTAACTCGTCTTGGTTTTGGCGTTAAAATTAACGACGATGATATCTCTTTAGTAATTCCTCAATATCGTGATGATATTGAAGATTATCCTGATATCGCGGAAGAAATTATTAGAATGTACGGTTACGACCATATCGTAAACACTTTACTTGACGATGCGTCAATTACCGTTGGCGGTCTTAACAAGGCGCAAAAAGACGTAGAAATCGCTAAAAATTACCTTGTTTCTCAAGGCTTTAACGAGGCTATAACGTATTCCTTCGTTTCTGAAAAAGAATACGATATATTTGGTCTTGATAAAGATAGCGATGAATATAAATTCGTTAAAATCTTTAACCCACTTGGCGAAGATTTATCGGTTATGAGAACGTCGCTTATTCCTTCGCTTACTAGGGTTATCGTTAATAATATCAATAAAAAGAACTTATCTGGTAGAATTTTCGAGTTTGCTAAAGAATATAAACCAAAGGCATTACCACTTACAGAACTTTTAAACGAAAACGAATGTATTTCACTTGGTATGTTTGGCGAAAATGAAGATTTCTTTACTTTAAAAGGCGTTGTAGACGGATTGCTTACCTCAATTCACGCAACGTTTAAAGTTGATTACGTTAGGGCGAAAAGAGAGTTTTTACACCCAACTAGAAGTGCAGAAATCGTTATAGGTAATAGGTCGATTGGTTTTATCGGTGAACTTAACCCAATCGTTGCTGAAAAATTAGGTACTGATAAACGCATTTACGTTGGCGAAATTTTCTATAGCGTCATTGCGTCAATGCTCAATAAAAAACCTCAATTCAAAGCATTCCCTAAATATCCTTCGGTAGAAAGGGATTTAGCGCTTGTTATGGATAAATCGGTTACTAACGGTGAAACTGTTAGATATATTAAAAAATTCTCCGATAAATCTCTTGTTGACGTAAATATCTTTGATATTTATAGTGGCGACCAATTACCGCAAGGTAAAAAGAGTATGGCTTACCATTTAACGTTCTCTCTTCTTGATAGGTCTCTTACTCAAGAAGAAGTTGACGCTAACGTTAACAAAATACTTGCCAACCTTAAAAACGTTGGAATAGAATTAAGATAAATTATTTAAGCCGTCTTATAAAAATTAATATAAGACGGCAAAATTCGTTATATGGTTGAAATTTTAGCGCCTGCGGGTAATTTAAACAACTTAATAACAGCAGTTAACGCTAATGCTGACGCCGTATATTTAGGTTTAAGCAATTTTTCCGCGCGCAAAAGTTCACAAAACTTTAATTTTGAAGAGTTAAAGTATGCTATTAATTACGCTAAATGTTACGGTGTAAAAGTATATATAGCCGTAAATACCTTGATTAAAGATAGCGAAATTAACGAGTTTATAGAAAGCGTAGGCGTTGCTTATTCTTACGGCGCTGACGCTTTTATCTTACAAGATATCTTTTTAGGTAAACTCTTAAAACAGTATTATCCCGAAATTTGCTTGCACTTATCAACCCAAGCGGGCGTGTGTAACGTGTACGGAGCAAAAATGGCGGTAGAATACGGTTTTTCTAGGGCAATACTTGCAAGGGAAACTAAACTAGAAGATATAAAAGCAATTTCATCTATTATAGAAACTGAAGTGTTTATTCAAGGCGCGCTTTGTAGTTCCTTTTCAGGTCATTGCTACTTTTCATCCTTTATTGGCGGTTTAAGTGGCAATAGGGGACATTGTAAACAGCCTTGCCGTAAAAGATATACTCTTGACGGAAACGATAAGTTTAACGGTTATTTATTGTCTTTATCCGACCTTTGCATAGGTAACGATATTAAAACTTTAATAGATTTAGGCGTTACTTCGTTTAAAATTGAAGGAAGAAT
>JAZURK010000187.1:0-17330 GCA_045606165.1 Christensenellaceae bacterium | reverse complement strand
TCATATAATTTATAAAGTACGGATTTAAAAGTATAGAACCAAGCAAGACAAGGCTCGCAAATGTTAAACTCGTAGTTTATTTAATAAAGTGCGTATTTAAAAGTGTAGAAACGAGTTAGGCGAGGCTCGAGAGTTTGTATGGACACAACTAACCTTGTTGGTTGTTGGGGTCATACAAACGAATCAGAAACAAAGCATAACGATGTTTATACGCTTTTAAATTATGGGCGAAGACCCATTCCACCTTCTAAAGTTATAGTCTCACCCGACATATATTTAAGGTCTGGGTTAGCAAGTTGAACGCAAGCACGACCGATTTCAAGTTCAGGGTCGGCATAGTGTCCCATTGGTGGCATTTTAACGTTTGCTTTAAATGCGTCTGGGTACGCTTTTTCAAACTTTTCAAGTTGAGCAGTCCAAGCAAGTGGGCATACAACATTAACGTTGATACCATCTTTACCCCATTCCGTTGCGGCAACGCGTGATAAACCACGGATACCTTCTTTAGCGGCAGCATACGCGCATTGACCATAGTTACCAAATAAACCAGCACCACTAGCAAAGTTGATTACCGTACCTTTAGTTTCTTTAAGGTATGGATAGCAAGATTGCATATAATAAAACGTTGCGTATAATCCGCTATAAACGGCTAAATCAAATTGTTCGGTAGTATGATTTTCTAAAGTAACACCCGATGCAGATGCTTGAGCGTTATTAATAAGTACGTCAATTCTACCAAAAGTATCAATAGTTTGTTTAATAACGTTTTCAACTACCGCTTTATTGTCAGCGCCAGCGTTTACGTCGGCAGGAACGATTAAAACCTTAATGCCGTATTTAGACTCGAGGTCTTTTTTAGCGTCTTCTAATTTTTGAACGTTTCTACCCGTAATAACAAGATTTGCGCCTTCTTTTGCGTAAGCGGTAGCAATGCCGTAACCAATAGAACCGCAACGTCCGTCACTTAAAGTAGCGTATCCCGCACCCGTAATAATAGCAGTTTTTCCTTTTAAAAATCCCATAATATGTCTCCTATTTATATTATTATTTAGATATTTTTATTTTACAGCCATTTTTTTAACAAGTCAATAGTTTATCAAAATAATAACAAAAAAGAGTTGGTTTTTCCAACTCTTTTTATATTTTTTAAATTTTATTCTTCAGTTGTTTCTTCTTCAACCTTTTCTTGTTTAGCGGCTTTAGCAGCTTCTTTAGCGGCAAGTTTTTCAGCTTTAGCAGCTTCTTTAGCAGCTTTTTCTTCTGCGATTTTAGCAAGTCTTTCAAGTTCAACTTCAGGAACGTATGCTTTAGTGCCTTCGCCTTCTAAAATAGAAAGTTCAGTTTCTTTATCGAAAATATGACAGTGAATAACGTCAACACCAAGGTTAACCATTTCGTCAACTTTAGTAGTAGAACGAGAGTCAACTTTAGCAATGATTTGTTTAATATCATCGTCAAGTGCTTGGATAACGCCTTCTTCAGTTTCTTCTTTTTCACCGAATACGCAGTAAAGTAAAGTTTCAGCGCCAAGTCTTTCAACAACTTCAACCCTAATTCTCATAATAGAGTCAGCAAGTTTTTTAACTGTTGCTTCGTCATCGTGTAAATCTTCAGGACGAACGCCTAAAACAACAGGTTTACCTGTGTTAAGGTAGTCTTCAAGATTGATGATTTTAGCAGATTTTGCTTTAGGTAATAATAATTTATTGCCTTCGAATTCAACGTATACTTTATCTTTAGAACCTGTTATTACTGCATCAAAGAAGTTCATTTGAGGAGTTCCAATGAAACCTGCTACGAAGACGTTTGCAGGGAAGTCATATAAGTGTTGAGGAGTATCAACTTGTTGAATAAGACCGTCTTTCAATACAACGATACGCGTACCCATAGTCATAGCTTCGATTTGGTCGTGTGTAACGTAAATGAAAGTTGTAGCAAGTCTGTGGTGGAGTTTAGTGATTTCCGTACGCATTTGCGAACGAAGTTTTGCGTCCAAGTTAGAAAGTGGTTCGTCAAGAAGGAATACTTTTGGTTCACGAACGATTGCCCTACCTAACGCAACCCTTTGACGTTGACCGCCTGATAACGCTTTAGGTTTTCTTTGAAGGTAAGTTTCAAGACCTAAAATACGCGCTGCTTCTTTAACCCTTGCATCGATTTCAGCACGAGGCATTTTACGAAGTTTAAGACCGAACGCCATGTTATCATAAACTGTCATATGAGGATATAACGCGTAGTTTTGGAAAACCATCGCAATATCCCTATCTTTAGGGTGAATGTCGTTCATACGTTTGCCGTCGATGTATAAAGTACCGTCAGAAATTTCTTCAAGACCAGCAATCATACGAAGAGTTGTAGATTTACCACAACCTGATGGACCTACGAAGATAATAAATTCTTTATCTTCAATATCCATAGTGAAGTCCGTTACGGCTTGTACGCCAGACGGATAAACTTTGTAAATGTGTTCAAGACTTAAGCTTGCCATGCACATTACCTCCAATAATATTATTTTACCATAGAATTATAACATATCGTTATGTGAAAATCAATGTGCAATATAAACAAAATTATTATTGATTTTATGTGCTATATACAAATACCGTCGAATTTTGTCGGCAAATACTAAAAATAAATACTTTACAAACGTAGCCTTTTCATATATAATGATTATATGAATAATTTATTACTTCAAAGAAAGCAAAAAATACAATTTAAACAACTTCTTTCGCTTGAAAACGTTTCTAGCGAAGATATAATTGAGATTATATCCACAGCAAGCGAACTTAAAAGCATGCGCTTGGTTCACGAAAGTGTTTCTTCGCTTAAAGATAAGTACGTTTTACTTGTAACGAAACCTAGTTTACCAAGGTCAAGTATTACCTTTCAAATAGCCGTTAAGGAACTTTCGGGCGAGCCCGTTTTATCTTCGTTATCAGGCGAACTTTTAGAAACGCTTTTAACTGACGAACACTACGTTAAAGCCCTTTCTTCTTGTGGGGTTTCGGCAGTTTTGGTTTGCACTAGCAAAGGCGAGGATTCAACCGCTATTAAAAAATGCACGTCTGTGCCAATTATCAACGCTACCGCTATAAATAGCCCGTCGGAAGCGCTTGCTACTTTTATGACGGTTAACGAGTGTAAATCAAACTTTAAAAACTTAAAGTTTACCCTTGTTGGCAACTTTAACGGAGAAGACAATTCACTTTTAACGGGGCTTGTAAAACTTGGCGCTGAAGTAACCGTTTTACCTTGTGAAAACGGCGAGCCTACTAAAGAAAACTTGGATTACTTAAGCCAATATTCCGACGTAAAAGTTATTAAAGATAAGGCGCAAGCATTACAAAACGCTGACTTTATTTACTTTGGCAAAGGCGACGGCAATCTTCGCGTTTCTAAAGAAGACTTGCTTTTAAATAAAAACTACCGCGTGTTAAGTTCCGTACCTACCGACGACAGTTTGTTTGATAAGGATATTTTAAACGAAAGAACTTCACTTATCGACAAGCAAACGGAAAATCTTTTACACGTTGGAAAAGCATTATTATTCTTACTTGTTTAAAACTTAAAAAGGCGGATAAATCCGCCTTTTTTTAATATTATAATTTCCAAAACTTTTCAGGGTTTATTTTATATTTGTCAAATAATTTTTCAGCGCAATCGTATCTATCAAGAACCTTATCAGCGTGTAAATCAGTAGCAAACGAAAGTTTTATTCCTTTATCTTGCAATTCCTTTACGTAAGATAAGTATTGGTCTGCAAAACTATCGGTTATTTCACCGTATTTAGTGCAAAAATTGCCTATGTTTACTTCAAACGCTACGTCGTTTTCCTTTAATGCGCATTCAAGTTCACTTCGCATACTTGGCGTGATTATATCCATATCGATAAATGGGTCTGTGTCTACGTCCTTTTCCCACTTGTTCCACCATAAAAAATGCGCTAAAATATCGGTAAGCGGATTAGTTGCCGCAAACATATAAAGCCTAAAATACTCGTTTACAACGCTTTTTTTATCGTGGTTAGGATAAAGTTGCCAATGCACGCCCGAAACAACGTATTCTATGCCGTGTTTTTGCTTAAATTCTTCATCTATCGCTAGCGCTGGTTTTGGGTTAGGCGTAGGGCAAAGCCTATGCACGCCGTAAATATGACCTTTTGGATATACACCCGTGTTTAAGGAGTGCAATTCCCACTCCGACATAACGGACGCTTCCACCCCAAAGTGCATACGCCCTTTAAGTTCTGGGTGGTTTAAAAGCGCTTTATCAAACGCTTGTTTACTGCGCTTTATATCGTCTTCTTGAACGAGCCAATGCAAATGGTCGGTTATACCAAAATCGGTAATGCCGTTTTTTGATAATTCGGATATTAAATTCTCATAAGTAATGCACGCGCTATCACAACTAAATTCCGTGTGGATATGAAAATCCGTAGTTAGTTTTCTCATGGATTTATTATATCACAGCGCCTTAAAAAGTCAACGTCTTTACAAATTTTATTACTTGCGCATACGTTTTATACGTTACACTTGCGCATACAAAACGCGCATTTTATCTATTAAATTATACGCTTGCGCATACGTTAGTTACGTTTTGGGGTGTTTTTTCTTGCTAGCACTTCGCCCGTTTTTCCGTCTACTAAATATGCGTAAGTACCGTCACTACAAACAAAACCTACGTAATAGTAATTTCTTTCTCCGTCAGCCATAATTCTAACGTGAATTTCCGTTTGAACTTTGCCGTTTTCAAACAGTTTTTCTAGAGTTTTGGAATCGTGCTTTTTTACTGATTCTAACGCTTGTTTTGCCGATATCGTATCCGTTAAAACTCCCGAGGAAAGTTCTAGGTTAAAAGAGTTTTCTCCGCATTTTATTTCTCCGCTTATTTTATCCGATTTAGGTAAAGACTGAACTTCAATTTGGCAAACGTATTTACCGTTTATAGAGCTATAAGTAAAACTGCCTTTTACGGAAGTTTTATCGTAATTTAAAGATATTTCGGCATCGTCGATTTTTACGCTTTCACTATCAATTTTAACAATTAAAACGTCTTTTAGCGTTCCAACGTAACCGTCCGCTATATACGGGCTTTCCCTTTTTTCGCTATACACGGTAACTTTTAATCCTTCAGTTTCGCAAACGTACACGTTTTCACGAAGTTCGCTAACGTAATAAGATAAATCAACTTCCGCCTTACAAGATGCAACCGCTATAAGCATTATAAGCGTTACTACCAAACAAAAATATTTTTTCATAATTCACCTTTATAGCAATAATTTATTATAAATTTACCAATATTATGACTGTAATATAAAAAATGTTTTTTTATATAGTTGACTTTTTAGGCTAAATTTTGTTATTATATTTTCATAGTAGGAAGGGGGCTCAATGAAGAAGTTAATCATAAAAACAATCGTTATATCGCTTTCTATAATAATTGCGGTAATTTTTATGGCTATTGCGCTTATTTCGGCGGTATCCCCACTTACGATTGCGAACGCATCATTTAAACTAGGCAATAAGGATTTAGCCGTTAAGTATACCGAGAAACATTACTTAAAAAACGGCGATTACGATGATTTAGCATTACTTGTTGAAAGAGCGATTTTTGCCGAGAACGATAACGTCGTTATAAAATACGCGCCAAAGTTTATTAGCGCTGAAGATTTTTACAGTTACTCGCAATCAAAATCGGGCGATTACGTTAATTATATAGCAAACGGCTACGTCGTTTCACTATATAACGAAGGTGAAATTGACAAAGCGATAAACGTAGCGCTTCAATACGTTGACGCGGCGTTTACAATTCCTAACCCCGTAACTACGCTCGTTTACACCGCATCGGGCAAAAACGACGTACCAACGTTACAAAAAGTTTTAACGGTGCTTGAAACTTTACCAAAAAACGATAATTTAAACAAAGTTATAAACGCTGTAAAATCGTTTATTTAATTTAATTACTTAAAGGAGAAAATAAAATGTTACCAAACGTAAGACCAGATTCATTTGAAAGAATTACAAACTTCGAATTAGCAAATAAGTTTATCGACGAACAAGTTAAACTTATCCGCGAACAAGTTAAAGATAAAAAAGTGCTCCTTGCCCTTTCGGGTGGCGTTGACTCGTCGGTTGTTGCAGCATTACTCATTAAAGCAATCGGCAAGCAACTCGTATGCGTGCACGTTAACCACGGTCTTTTAAGAAAAGGCGAACCAGAACAAGTTGTTGAAGTATTCCGTGGTCAAATGGACGCTAACCTTGTTTACGTTGACGCTATCGATAGATTTTTAAATAAACTTGACGGCGTTGCCGACCCTGAAACTAAACGTAAAATTATCGGTGCTGAATTTATTAAAGTTTTCGAAGAAGAGGCAAGAAAACTTGAAGGCATTGAATTTTTAGCGCAAGGCACTATCTACCCTGACATTTTGGAAAGTGACGGCGTTAAAGCGCACCACAACGTAGGCGGTCTTCCTGAAGACCTTAAGTTTGAACTCGTTGAACCTGTAAGACTTTTATTTAAAGACGAAGTTAGGGTTGTTGGTAAAGCGCTTGGTCTTCCCGTTTCTATGGTTGACCGTCAACCGTTCCCTGGCCCAGGTCTTGGCGTTAGATGTTTAGGCGCGATTACTCGCGATAGACTTGAAGCGTTAAGAGAGGCAGACGCTATCTTACGTGAAGAATTTGCTAAAAACGGTTTAGAAGGCAAAGTTTGGCAATACTTTATTGCTGTACCTGACTTTAAAAGCGTTGGCGTAAGAAACGACAAACGTTACGAAGGTTGGCCAGCAATTATCCGTGCGGTAAACACTACCGACGCTATGACTGCAACTATTGAAAATATTCCTTTTGAACTTCTTTGCCATATCACTGATAGAATTACTAAAGAAGTTGAAGGTATCAACCGCGTACTTTACGACCTTACACCAAAGCCAGTTGGCACTATTGAGTGGGAGTAAGCATTTACCGAAAAGGCAAATGCAATTAAATCCGCCTAGTTAGGTGGAAATTGATAATTTATCTATTAATATAATCGCTAAAATTAAAGTTTACTGCGCGCAGTAAACTTTTAAACTATATAGGAAAATAATTATGAGTTTAATTGACGTTAAATGCCCTTTATGCGGGGAAGTTTTTAAAGCGGAATTACAAAATGAAAACACACTTTGTAATAAATGCGGACAAACGTTTCCTACTCAAAAAGGCTCTAAATACTTTAAAAGCATAAATAAAATCCAAGCGGAAAAAACAAAAATCGCTATGGGCGAAACGTACGCTAAAGTCGATACGTTGCTTGACAAAGGCGAGTTTTATCTTAATAACGAAGATTTTGAAAACGCCTATTCAGTTTATATGCAAGCGCTTGATTTAACCACGGTAGATTATAGGGTTTATCTTGGGCTCGTTTACGCTACGACGAAAAACTTTAATGATTTAGAAGACCAATCTCACGTCGTTTACTTAAAAAAAGCTATCGAGTGCGCTAACCAACAAGAACAAGCGCACGTTAGAAAAATTTACTCGACTTACTATAGGAAAAGAAAAATCCCTAAAGAAGAGCGAGAGGAATATTTATCTCAAGAAAACGCAAGCAAACTCAATCGCGTAGAAGAACTTTTAAAAGACGGAATCCCTACTCACTTTAGAAGGGAAAAATCCGCTAAAGTTTCGTTAATCCTACTTCCTATATTAGCGGTAATAACAATCGTATTAACGGTATTTAGTTTAATTGAAAAAAACGCAATAATTTCCTTTATCGCTATGGCGTTTTTAACCCTTACTCTATTTTGCTTTTATTACTACTACAGCACGAAAACAAAGGTAAAACTTTATAATTTTACTCTTGATTTATTTGATAATTTTAATAGTTTTAATTTTAGTCTAGACTATTTAAATAAAATTTTAAAACAATACGAAATTTTTGCCGTTAGTTATTTAAACAACGAAACTGAAACTTCATTAAAGAAAAACTTGTCCGCTTTAGTCAACGCTATTATTAGCGCTAACGAAATATCCGCTATAAAATTTATAGCAAAATATAAATATATTGCTAAACTCGTTTAAGTTTCGCAATATCCTTCATACAAATAGCAATTTATTCATTAAATATATCGTTTATAAACGTTATCATCAAACTGAAACTTATAAGGAACTTAATTATGAATATTTGGAAGTCGCTTGCAGACAAATTTGACAATCTTTTACCTAGAACTACCGCAGTTTTCGTAAAGGAAACGGATTATTCGCTTGGAATAACCTACCCGCTTGAAGAAATGCAAACGGCTTTTAATTTTATATTTAGCGATAATTCAACCTACGATTTACCGCCAAAATTCACATTTTATTTCGGCGCGTATGAAAACACTAAAGAAGTTATTCGCTTGAAAAAAAACCGCCCTTTATTTACTAAATGTATAAGTTACCCTGGACTTATTAGGCGTGAACTTAACTATTCAAACATAGGTTTAGCGGGCGTTGAGCGTATGGGTCAACGCAAAAACGGTGCGCTTACCCTTCATTACGATTTAACGTGCATTAACCCAAGCGATGATTTCCATAATAATTTATACTCTATTTTAAAATCTCAAGAAGTTTTTAAAGCATCGGTAAAAAACGGCGTAATCACTTTAAAGTTTAAGGATATGAAGTATTATATTTCTTCAAACACCCAAATGGAAGTAGGTTTATATGCCGATGAATTTTCTATGCTTAAAGACCTTGAAACCGATGTAAAACTTAATAAACAAGGTCATTTTTTAGTAATAAAACAAAAATTCAGCGTACTACCTAAAGAAAAATTAGATATTTCATTTGGTTTTTCTTCGATAAGCGGTAAGAACGCCGTTAATGGTACTGAAACTAAAAACTACGAAAAACTTATAGCAAAACGCTACAACGATTGGTTTAAAACTTTACCAAGCATTGAGTTCAATTCAAAGAAAGAATTTATCGCTTACTATAAATCGTGGGCGGTAATCCGCGCAAACTACCTTAACCACAAAGACTGGGGATTTAATATCACCGAGTGTTTACCCGTTTATAAAGGTATTTGGCAATGGGCAATTTCATCGGTTGAATGGCACAACAGTCAAGACGGCGCGCATTTGTGCGAGTGGATTAAAAAAGCGCTTGATATGTTTTTTACCTATCAACGCGAAGACGGTTATATAACCCACGCCATTTACATCGACGAAAAAATTCCAGGCGAAGGCTGGGCTAACTTTAGCGGAATAGGTATTATTCAAACACCACACCTTGCTTGGACTGCTTTAAGGTATTACAACGCGTCTATGGACGTAGATAGTCTTAAAAAATGGTACGCTCCATTAAAAAAATACTACGATTATATATGTAGAACGCGCGACGAAGAAAACAGACATTTATGGGCGATTACTTGTTCTTGGGATACGGGGCTTGACACTACTTGCGCTTTCCAACGCGTTACTTACGGCGAAAACGGAGTTAAAGAAGACTACTGCTACCCTGCAATATTCGGTGCTGAAAGAATAAGATTTGAAATCGCAATGGGGAAGATTGCCGAAATTATAGGCGAAAGTTCTAAAGAGTGGTATGAAGAATCACAAAAAACTGTTAACGCTTGCGATTATTTATGGGACGACGATAAAAAATGGTACGGCGTAAGGCACCAAGACGGTACTTTAGATACACGCGTGGGAATTGACGGACTATTCTTTCTTGCTTACGGCTTAATTAGTCAAGAACGCGCCAACTTAATGCGCGGTAATTTTGAAAAACTTATTGCAAAATACGGCGTAAGAACGGTTGCCCCGGATGAAAACGGCTTTAGCGCAGATGCATATTGGCGTGGCGCATGTTGGAGTAAAAGCGCATCGTTAGGTATGCAATCGGCTAAATATTACTACCCCGATTTAGCAACTAAAATTGCTAACGCTAACGTTGATATCGTAAATAAACACACTAGTATTTGGGAGTGCTGGAACGGCGACACGGGCATTTATTCAAGGGGCGACGGCGGTTTAATTTGTACGCCTGGTATGTCGTCTAACGTAGGCGCGGGGGACGTTATAGGCACGATACTTACTTCGCACGGTGTTAATATGTACTCCATCGACGGCATTATACCTCTTATACCTATTAAAAACTACCATATTAGCGGAATGCTTATAAGTATAGAAAAAGCAGATAACTGCTATCTTTTATCGGCTAACAAAGCGGAAAAAGATGAAGGCATCATCTCGATTGACAACGGCGAAAAAATCGTTAAGGTATTTATAAAAGACGGCGAAAAAATCGTTTTATAATTTAAAAAAGGTTGCAACTTTACGTTGCAACCTTGTTTTTTATTCCTCAATAGTGTATTTATAAAGTGAGTTTTTAGAAACTCCCCTTTCTTTCGCTACTTTAGTAATAGCGTCCTTTTTAGAAAATCCACGGCTTAAATAAAGTTTTACGTGTTCTTCTTCAGTCATAAACTCAAAGTCAAGTTTTTGTTCTTTTGCGCCTTCAACTACTATAACAAATTCCCCTTTAGGCTCATCGATTTCTTGATTATCTATATCCAAGTGGTACACTGTTTCGTGAATTTTAGTAATTTCTTTAACAGCGGAAACTTTCCTTGCCCCTAAAACGCCGAAAATATCCTTTAAATCCTTGTTTATATCGTGTGGCGCGGAATAGAAGATAAGCGTTGAAGAAAGGTTTTTAAACTCGTTTAAAAGGCTTATTCTATCCTTGGACTTTTCAGGAAGAAAACCAATAAAGGTAAATCTTGACGCGTCAAGCCCCGAAAGTAAAAGAGCGGAAATCCCCGCCGATGCGCCAGGGATAACGGTGTATTCAAACCCCCTTTCAGTTAACTCTTGAGTTAAGATATTACCGGGGTCTGAAATAACGGGCATACCCGCGTCGGAAATAACGGCAATATTCTTACCGCTTTCAAGTTCTTTTATTAAGTATTCAACTTCCTTTTTCTCATTGAACTTATGAAAGGCTACAAGCGGTTTTTTAATATCAAAATGGTTTAATAGTTTAAGCGAGTGTCTTGTATCTTCACACGCTATTAAATCCACGTTTTTTAAAGTTTCTATCCCCCTAAAAGTCATATCGTCAAGATTGCCTATTGGGGTTGCTACGAAATAAAGCATATATTCACCTATTTATATAGTTTGGAAGTATTTTAAGTTGAGGCTTTAAGCCTTTAGTTGCCTCAATCAAGAATAAATACGGCTCTTTATCTTCCCCCGTCGTTACGAATTGTATTCTTGACGGAGTAAGACCGCTTGCGTTTAAAGTTAAAAGCATATCGTTAAAGCGCTCTACCCTTTGACACATACAAAGTTTACCGCCGTAGTTTAGTTTTTTAGACGCAACTTCAATAATTTCTTCTTGCGTTACCGTTATTTCGTGACGGCAAATGGCAATTTTATCGTCTTCATTTTTAAACCCACCACCCGCTTTTTTGTAAGGCGGATTGCAAAGTATTAAGTGGTACTTGCCGTTATATTCCGCACCCAAATTTTGGATAGGCTTGTTAATAACGGTAAACACTTCGCCTAATTTATTTTCGTCAACGGTTTTTTGTGAAAGACTAGCAAGTTCTTCTTGAATTTCAACTAAATCAACCGATTTTGTGCATTTGTTAAGAGCGTAATAGTGAAGACCAACTATTCCGCTACCGCTACAAAAATCAGCCACCACAGCGTTTTTTTTGGCGCTTGCAAAGCGCGATAAAATAACGGCGTCACTAGTAAAGCGATAAAGAGAGTCGTCTTGATAAATTATTAAGTTGTCTATCCCTAAACTTTCTTTAACGAGCATAATTTACTCCTATGAAAAAAAGTGGCATAGCCACTTTTAATTCTTTTTTTTGGCGAAACACTTATAGTGTTAGCCAGGGTGAAAGCACGATACAAGTTTGATTTTAAAGGGGTTTAACAACGTATTACGCCGCATTTCATTTAGACTTTATCAAACGTTATCGTGATTGAACCTTATTCTTCTTCAGGAGCGCCTACTGGACAAGTGTCTGCACATGCGCCACACGAAATACAAGTTTCTTGGTCAATAACGTAAACTGAATCGCCCTCGCTAATTGCTTGAACAGGACAAACGTCAGCACAAGCGCCACACGAAATACATTTATCAGTAATCTTGTATGCCATAATAAATTCCTCCGTTAAATGTTTTTATTAAATTAACAAATTGATTATACCATAATATTTTCAATTTGTATAGTATTTTTAATCTAAATCCGAAATTTCATCGTCTTCGTCTTTAACTTCTTTATTTGCCTTAAACTTAATATCGCTTAATTTATACTCGTTATATAATAAACTTCCGTCTTTCATAATCGTTTTTGTTTTTACAAGCATTTTAAGCATATTGTTAGATATTACCGTTGCTTTTCCATCAGGCGTAGTTACTTCCGAACCGATTTTCGGCATTTTTTTGTACGCTTCGGCGTAAGGCTCGTTTTCGTATTCTAAACAACACATAAGCCTACCGCAAAGCCCGCTAATTTTTGCAGGGTTTAAAGATAAACCTTGGTTTTTAGCCATTTTAATCGTAACCTTTTTAAAGTCCGGCAAGAAACTTTTACAGCAACAAACCCTACCGCAAGGCGCTAAACCGCCAAGCAACTTGGCTTCGTCACGCGTGCCGATTTGCCTTAAATCTATTCTGTGATGAAGTACGGTAGCAAGCGATTTTACTAAATCCCTAAAGTCTATTCTTGAAGGCGCGGTAAAATAGATTATTACTTTAGAGTTGTCAAACGGAAATTCCGCGTCTACGATTTTCATATCAAGCCCGCATTTTTCCACTTCTTTTTGCGCTACTTCTACTACCCAAGGAATTTTCTTTTCGTTTTCTTCGATTTTTTCCTCGTCCTTTTTAGACGCCTTTTTAGAAACGGGTTTTAAAGGTTGAACAATAGTATCGTCGGGAACTTCTTTATTTTCGATAACGACTTTGCCGTATTCCGTACCTCTAACCGTTTCAACGATTACACCTTCGCCTTTTTTAAATTCCATATCTTTAGGGTCGAAGTAATAAATTTTACAAGAATGATTAAATTTTACACCTATTATTTTGACCATTTATTTTTTCCCTCCACTATACCGAACAGTAGTCCGTCGGCAATAGCCGTAGCGTTTCCGTTAAAGGCAAGGGCTTTTTCTGCCTCGCGCAGTTTTTCCCCGATAAACACGATTGCACCCAACGAATATTTTTCGATAATTCCGTTAAGTTTAGCGTTTTTTGCCGTTTTGGAATTAGTTATTATAGCCGATACTTCACTTATAATTTTTGAAGTAATAACTACAAAATCCGCCACGTTTTCTTTAGTTATTTTACAAGAATACTTTATAACGTCCCTTGATGTTTTCATATTATTAAAGGCGTCGATAACCAAACTTTCAACGTCTTCGGATTCACCGCTTTGATACCTAGAAATAACCTCGCCAATCTTACCGTTAGAAAGTTTAATTGCAGTATTTAATCTATCTAAATCGGTATAAGTATTTTTTAGTTCACTATATATAGCGTCGTCGGTAAAACTAGGAATTTCTAGCCTTTTTACCCTTGAAAGAACTGTCGTTAAGATAGGATAGGTTGAAGTTGTACCTAAAAGAATATAAGTGTTTTTAGGCGGTTCTTCCAAGATTTTTAAAAGTTTGTTTTGAGATGCAGTGTTAGCGTCTTGCATATTAGAAACAACGAATAACTTTTTATCGCTTTCTAGCGGTTTAACGTAACATTTAGAAATCAATTCGTCAACGTCGTCAACCACGAGTTTTTCACCCGTAGGATAAAAAGCCACGTCACTAAAAGTTTCACTTTCAATAAGACGGCATGTCCTACAGTTAAAACAAGGCTCGCTTTCACTGCACATTAATGCGCTTGCAAATATTTTAAGATACTTTTTAAGCATATAACTATCGTCGCAAACGATAAGCGTCGCGTGTGATAAAGTATCGTTTTGCTTATCACCCGTGAAAATTTTATATGCCGTTGTATTTTTAATAAGTCCAAACGCCATTTTTATTTACCTTAATTATAAAACGTTCCTTTTTTTAAGTTCGTTTATGATTTTATCGTGAGTTTCCCATTTACTGCCCGAACAGTCGATACAAATAACTCTATCAGGTTCGGATTTAGCAATTTTTAAATAGCCTTGGTACACCCTTTCGTGAAATTCTATACCCGATTGTTCAAGCCTATCGTCTTTATCAACCCCACCTTTACGCAAGAACGCGTCTTTAGGCGAAATATTTAAAAACACCGTATAGTCAGGCTTGCAGTTCTCAATCGCGTAGGAATTAATTTTATTGATAAATTCTTCGCCGATACCCCTTGCGTGCGCTTGATAAGCGATTGAAGAATCTATATACCTATCGCAAAGCACTAATTTTCCTTTTTCAAGCGAAGGAAGAATAAGTTGTTTTACAAGTTGCGCCCTAGCAGATGCGTATAAAAGCGCCTCACACTCATCCGTCATTTCGCTATTTTCCACGTCTAAAATTAGCGCGCGGATTTTTTCGGAAATATCAGTACCGCCCGGTTCTCTAGTAAAGATATAATCTATTCCGTTTTTTTCTAAATAACTTTTAAAAAGCGCTACTTGGGTAGACTTTCCACTACCTTCGCATCCTTCAAAAGTAATAAATTTTCCTTTCATAGTAAATCCCGTAAACTAACTTATAAAGTTAGAGTATTTTTCTATAATCGTTCTTATATAAGCAAGGCTTTCGTAATCCAAATCACCGTTAACGTCTTGATTGTTACCTAAAAAGAGATACAATCCGTCACTAGTGTAAGAAATCTCGCCCGAATCTTCATTTACCACGGCAAGTTTAAACGCGTTAGAAAGCACGTCTCCACCCGTAAGTTTAGATAAATCTATAGCAAAACTACCTGTAATTTCCCTACCGCCCCAAGTAAACGAAGTAAATTTATCGCTAAAAATCTCGCTATGCTCGGTAAATACTTTTTGTAAAACGGTAGCGTTTTCCCAAATAGTTTTAATTCTTTGAATTTCTAAAGCAATGCCTTCGCTTTTATCGGTAAACCTAAACCTATTGTCGTTTTTACGCGTTTTTAAAAAATATTGTTTGATATTTTCTTCGTTTATCGTTCCGCTTTTACTAAAAAAATCGTTATCGGTGCAATACTGAAAGGCTTTATCTACAAACCCAACTATATCCGTTGCAAAATAGCCGTTAAGGTATTCCCTACCAAGTTTTTCTTGAGTGATAAAAATATCGTCGTCACCAAGTTCCGCAGACGTTTTTAGCATATACGACGCGGTATACGCACCCGTTTCTATAGGTTTAGTTGTAACTTGTAAAATATCGTAAGAAAAACCACCGTTTTTAGCGCCTTTTCTTGCTGTATCAATGGGCAACATATCCCCGTCTTCACCTATAATAACTTCGTTATCGCATAAAACGTAAAAACTTTGCGCGGAAGTAGGCTTATCGC
Organism: Christensenellaceae bacterium; assembly: GCA_045606165.1. Taxonomy (GTDB): domain Bacteria; phylum Bacillota; class Clostridia; order Christensenellales; family Borkfalkiaceae; genus HGM11412. The sequence goes on along the minus strand of JAZURK010000187.1, from coordinate 1,866 downwards.
TAACCGCGTTGAAAACCACTAACAACACGACGCATAGGGCAAGCATTACTGCTATAACTTTAATGAAGTCGTAGGTAATAAAGGTTGCTAGCCTTGATTTAGTTATCCTATTATCCATAAATTTTACTCGATAATTTCAAGTATTTTGATTTGATATTCTCCGCCTTTAGGGATTTTAACGTTAACTACGTCGCCTGCTTTTTTGTTTAAAATTGCTTGACCAACAGGTGATTCAATAGAAATTCTATTTTTAGTAAAGTCAGCTTCAGCAGTACCAACGATAGTAAAAGTATATTCTTCGTTTTCGTCGATATCAAGGTATTTAACTTTAGTGCCGATTTGAACCGCGCCGTTTGCTTTAGAAACGACAACTACACCGTGTTTAAGTTTAGTTTCGATTTCTAACGCTTCGCCTTCAAGTTTACCTTGTTCGTCTCTTGCTGAATGGTATTCAGCGTTTTCAGAAAGGTCGCCTTGTTCCCTTGCAGTTTTAATTCTTTGTACTACCGCTGGGATAAGTTCGTTACGAAGTTCTTTTAAGCGTTGTTCAAGTTCTTTTTTACCTTGTTCGGTAAGAATAATTTGTTCCATTTTAAATTCCTCTTTCTATTTTTATTAGATTTAATAATTTTATTTTTTTGAATAGGCGACGGCTCAAAGTGAGATTAATGTCGGATTCTATAGCCAAAACCACAGTTGGTTTTAATTTCTTCGTCCATAATAAGTTCGGCGGATTCAGGGTGTTTTTCCATACCGTATCTAAACATAAGTTTATCTATAAGTTGGTTAGCGCGAACCAATCCGTCAGCCACCTTAATTTCAAATTTGCTAGGCGTATCTAAAAAGTTCCTATCGTAACCTACGAATTCTAGACCTTCTTTATCGGCGTCAAGGGCAAGATATAAAAAGATTTGCTCGTCCTTTTTAAAGATTTTTAAAATCATTTTATCGTCAAGTTTTTCAGGAATTTGTCTACCTGGCGCTAACGAATAGCAAAGAACTTCCGCCCTTAAAAGTTTATAATAATCACTTGCGGAAGTAGCAATAACTTCGTTTTTAACATAGAAAGCAAAACCGTTTTTACGCATTTTTTCATCGCTTTGAACACGAGTAAGCCTACGATGCTCGCTCTTTACGAAGTTATTTAAAATCATTGCCTCTTTGATAAGTGAAACCGCTTCGATAAAATCCGTTGCCGTTTTAACGAGTTTCTTACACGGCACGATAGCAAATTCAGGTTCGGTATACTTGGTTACGTTATAGCCTTTTTCTTGCATTAATTCAGGGTCTAAAGCAAGATACAAGTTAACGGCGCCGTCCTTTTCAAACATTTCCGCAATAACTTGCTTTCTGGTAACGCCTACGTTTTTAAAGGCAGTTGCCCTTTCATAGCCAAGCATCTCGTACCTGATATCATCGTAAAGTTTACCGATTTCGCAAGAAACGTTAACGATAACACCATTGTTTAGCCTTTTGTTAGAATCTTTATCAAAAACAACCGAAACTCTATCTTCGCCAATAGTTTTATATTTAGCGTAGAGTTTTAAATTTTTCTTTTTATTAAGCGTTGATGATTGATATTGATTGTAAAACTTTTTATCGGTAAACCAGCCGATAAAAATCTTACCTTCTTTTTCTACGCTTGGAAAGTTAAGCGGAGCACGATACTTAATCTTTTCGGTAAAAATAAGTTCGCCATCAACGAAATACTTAATTTTTCTTTTTTTGTGCTTGCCAATAATTATCGAAAGAACCACAATAACGCCCACGATAACAACAAGCGCTATCAAAAGGGCGTATATAAGTTTTATATATTCACGGAACGGCCAAATAAGCGCCATTTCGTTATAATAAGCAAGTCCCCAT
>JAZURK010000186.1:0-2289 GCA_045606165.1 Christensenellaceae bacterium | reverse complement strand
CGTTTGGCGGTAAGCGTCAACTTACGCCTATTCAAGCAATGGTACATAAAATTTCGCTTGAAAAGGGCGCAACCGATGATTGTTCGTTAATGTCTTGGGGTTATAACCCGTTCATTACTGAAAAGAGCCCATATCACGGCGCGTATCTTGCAGTTGTTGAATCGGTAAGTAAACTCGTTGCAACGGGCGCGGAATTTAAAGACGTATACCTTACTTTCCAAGAATATTTTGAACGCCCTTCTAAAGACGCTAAACGTTGGGGTAAACCACTTTCAGCGTTACTCGGCGCGTTTAAGGCTCAAAAAGATTTACAAATTGCGGCTATCGGCGGTAAAGACTCGATGAGTGGTTCGTTTGAAAAATTAGACGTACCACCAACTCTCGTATCTTTTGCCGTAACTACCGATAAGGTTAAAAACATCGTATCGCCTGAATTTAAAAAATCGGCAAGCAAGGTTGTGTTTATCAAAACTGAATACGATAAAAACAGTTTACCTAAAACTGAAAGTTTACTCAAAAACTTTGAAATCGTTAATAATCTTAACAAACAAGGTAAAGTTTTATCGTGCTATACGCCAACTTACGGCGGTATTGCCGAAGCGGTATTTAAAATGTCAATCGGTAACGGTTTAGGTTTCGAATACGCTAAAAATCTTTCTACCGACGAAGTATTTGCATATAATTACGGTTCGTTTATCGTAGAACTTTCGGAAGATATCGAAGTTGGTGAAGTTTTAGGTTATACTACAAGCGCGCAAACTATCGTGTATAAAGACGCGGTTATTTCTCTTGCCGACCTTGAAAATATTTACGAAGATAAACTTGAAAGCGTTTACCCAATGAACGCTAAAACTGATAAATCTATTATTGAAACTTACGAATATAGTGGCAATAATATTTGCGTTCCTAACATCAAAGTAGCAACGCCTAAAGTGCTTATTCCTGTATTCCCAGGCACTAACTGTGAATACGATACTGCTAAAGCGTTTGAAACTGTTGGCGGTAAAGCGGATATTTTCGTTATCAACAACTTAACGGCTGAAGGCGTATCGCGTAGCGTTGAAGAGTTTGCTAAAAAAATCGACGAATCGCAAATCATCTTTATTCCTGGTGGTTTCTCGGGTGGTGACGAACCTGACGGTTCGGGTAAATTTATTACCGCTTTCTTTAGAAATAACGCAATCAAAGAAAAAGTTACCGAACTTTTAAATAACCGCGACGGTTTAATGGGCGGTATTTGTAACGGTTTCCAAGCCCTTGTTAAACTTGGACTCGTTCCTTACGGCAAGATTATCGACACCGATGAAAACTCACCAACACTTACTTTCAACAGTATTGGTAGACACCAATCGAAAATCGTTCAAACTAGGGTGGTTTCTACAAACTCGCCTTGGCTTAAAGGCGTTAAGGTAGGCGATATTATCAACGTACCTATCTCTCACGGTGAAGGTAGATTTATCGCTAACGAAGAAGTTTTAAATACTTTAAAAGCAAACGGACAAATCGTTACCCAATACGTTGACGAATTAGGTTTGGCAACAAGCAATATTCAGTTTAACCCGAACAATTCTACAATGGCTATCGAAGGTATCGTATCTCCTGACGGTAGGGTAATCGGTAAAATGGGACACTCTGAAAGATATAACAACGGCTTATATAAAAACGTTTACGGTAATTACGATATTAAGATGTTTGACTCGGCGGTTAAATATTTTAAATAATGGGAGGATATTATGGCAATATTAACGGATATTGAGATTGCACATAGTATAGAAATGCAAAAAATAGAAAAAATTGCCGAATTTGCGGGCATTGACGATAAATTCGTTGAACCTTACGGCAAGTATAAAGCAAAAATCGATTTGGACTTTTTAAGCGAAGAAAAAAAAGAAGGTAAACTTATACTTGTAACGGCAATTACACCTACTCCTGCGGGGGAAGGAAAAACTACTACGACTATCGGTCTTGCCGACGGTTTAAAAAGAATAGGCAAAAAGGTAGCGGTTGCTTTAAGAGAGCCTTCTTTAGGTCCGGTATTTGGAATTAAAGGCGGTGCTGCGGGTGGCGGTTACGCGCAAGTAGTACCGATGGAAGATATCAACCTTCACTTTACGGGTGATTTTCACGCTATAGGTGCGGCTAATAACCTTTTATGCGCAATGATTGATAACCATATCCATCAAGGCAACCAACTTGGTATTGACAATAGGAAAATTACCTTTAAAAGATGCGTTGATATGAACGATAGGCAACTTCGCTTAATAGTAAACGGATTAGGCGGTAAGGTAA
>JAZURK010000185.1:0-2517 GCA_045606165.1 Christensenellaceae bacterium | reverse complement strand
AAAAATAAAAGTCGTAACACGTTCTAAATCCGTAGCGAATACCGTCAACGTCAATCGTATAAACAGGTTGCTCGGTAAGTGAATAATCGGTATCAATTCCCGCGTTTTTAAGTTCGCTTGGGGCTGGGTGCTGTTTAAAATACCTGCCTATCTCTTTGCCGTTTTTATCGATAACGTGTGTGGTGTTGCGGTAACCTTGAGCCGTTTTATAGCCGTAGTTAGCAAACACCGTAGCCTTGCAACGAATAGCCGTATCTTTTACCTTTTTATCGATAACAGAGTTGTATTTATCTATCGCCTTGATAAAATCTTCTGCCGTTGGAGTAGCGGTTAATACGTCGCTATACTCTGGTAAAACGATAATATCCGCATTTTCATCGCACTTGTCTAAAAACGAAAGTTCTTCGCTGATTAGCGAATCTAAATCCTCATAGTTAAAAGAATATCTTGGCTGAATAATATACGCTTTCATAAAATTTTCCTTTTTGATTGATTATGTAAGATTATTTTACAATATAATCCTTTATTTTACAAGAGTTTTAAAATAAATTAAGCGGAAGTTTAATAAACTATCAAACTTCCGCTTTTTTGTGTTTATATATTATTATCCTTTTATTTTTTTAAGAGCCATTAAAACGGCAAGTGAGAAGGTTACTAAAATAGTGGCAGAACCAGCATCTTGTTTATTACCGCAACCACTACTTGATTGTTGGTCGTTTCCATCGTCAACAACAGGTGGAGGCGCAACTTCAATTTGTTTAAACTCTACCGCGATAGTCGCGTTTTTAGTAACGTTAGTAAAGGTATAAGACGATACAGCGCCAACGCTTACACCGTCAACTAAAACGTCCTTGATTTCATAGCCGTCGTTAGCGGTAAAGGTAAAGGTGTAACTTTCGCCTTGTTTAACTTTTACTGCACCCGATGAAGAAATACTGCCGTTTTCCCCAGCGCTTGCATTAATTGTAAATTCAGGTTTAGCAACTTCAATACTTTCGTAAGTAGCGGTTACCGTAACGTTGTTTGCTGGCATTTTAAAGGTTGCCGTTGCAGTAAACTTTGAACCCTCTACGAAAGTTAAGTTATCCGCGCCCGTCCAAGACTTAAATCTTTTGCCTGCGCTTGGTTCGCTTGCGGTAATCGTTACAAGCGTTTCTTCTTCGCAAGGCGCGGTGATATTAGAAGTACCCCTATTAACCGTAACCTTGAATTTAGGAAGTTCAATTTCTTCCCAAATAGCGTAAAGAGTAACGTTGCCGTTAAGAGTAATAGTTTCAGTAGTAATTACATCGCCGTTAGGCGTTAACGCCCAGCCTTTGAAGATTTTGTTTTTAGCAGGTTTTTCAAAAGGACATTCGGTAGGGATAGTGAAAGTAGGTTTGTAAACGTCAACGCTTTCCTTTTCGCCCGTGCCACCGTTAGCATTGTAAGAAACCTTGCCGTATAAGTGCCTTTCAATAGCGTTTACTTTAAAGGTGTAGTTGTTATTTTCTTTATAGTATTTACCTTTAATTGCTGAATACCATTCAACAGTCATTTGGTTTTTATCTTCTTCAACGTAGAAAGTTGCAACCATACCTTTAGAATAATTAGGATCGCCTTCTTTCGTATTTGGGTTAAGGTCCATACCTTGTGGGTCGATTAAGAATTGTGTTACTTCGTTACCATTAACGCCATCTCTTTTAACCATAAGAACTTGGTCGTGTGGTTTGTGACCGCATATTACCATTACAATATTAGCGTGCTTGCTAATGAGTTTTTCCCACATTTCGTTACCGTCGTTAGCACCTTCTTTTTTATACTCTCCTGTAGGAACGGTGCCTTCGCCGCTATCAGCAGTAGTACCATCTGTATTCAAATAACTGTGAGTCGTAATAATTACGTTGTGATATGGGTGGGCTTCAATAATTCCGTTTGCCCAAGCAAGAATATCGTCGTTAGGGCCGTAGTCAAGCGCAACTACCATATAATCGCGCTTTTCACTTTCAAAAAAGTGAACGGTGTTTCTTGCCCTAAAGTTTTCTTTGCCTTCGCCCTCGTATTCGTAGCAGTAGGTGTATTGTTTAGCGTAAGGGCTATCGGTTGTGCCGTAAATTCTATCAAAGAAAGTTTCTTTATTTAAACTGCGTTTATTATCTGTGCCCTCGTATTGAGAAGAATATATATCGTGGTTACCACGGATAATTGAATACGGTACAACGCCGTCCATACGCGCGATTTGCGCTGTAGCGCGGTCCCACTCCCATTTAGCATCGGCGTCAGTAATGTCGCCAAGCCCAAAAACGTGTTTAACTTTTTTCTTTTGAACGTTTGATATAACGTAATTATAAATTTTAGTTAAGCCGGCTGAATCGTATCTAGTTACGATTTGAGTATCGCCTATTGCCATAAACGAAAAATCGTATTCGCTAGGAATATTTATTTGTTCTTCAGTAAGCCAGTCACTTTCGCTTGCAAAAACGGTTGTTACGTTTAACGTTGCAAAAAGCATAACTATACAAACTAAAACTGATAAAA
>JAZURK010000184.1:0-4021 GCA_045606165.1 Christensenellaceae bacterium | reverse complement strand
AAAGAAAATTGCCTTTTTATTTGTCAAAATTTTAACATAAAAACTTAAAACCATTGATTTACGGCGGAGGGCAAGAGAACGGACTTCGTAGTGGAACTGAAAACGTATTCGGTATTAAAGTTTTTGAAAGCGTTGCGGTTGAAAAGTATTCTAAAATAAAAGAAAACTATTCAAAAATGCTCGCTTTTAAGGCTCAATTCTTATCAAAACTAGATGGTGAGTTATTTAAAGTTATATCAACCGAAACTTGCTCGCCATACGTAATAAGTTTATCAGCGGTAGGGCTTAAAGGCGAGGTCTTATTACATAAACTTGAAGATGATAATATTATTGTTGGTACAGGCTCGGCTTGTTCGTCAAAACATCCGTTTAGCCGTGTTTTAAAAGAGGCAGGGTATTCTAGCGACGTTTTAGACGGTGTTGTTAGAATTAGTTTTTCTACCGACGTTACCGAGCAAGAAATAGATTACGCCGTAGAAAAACTTAATCTACGCGCAAAAGAATTAAAAAGGACGATAAATAAGTGAAAAAAGTTATAATAATACGTTGGTGTGAAATACACTTAAAAGGTAAAAATAGACATTTCTTTGAAAAACTTTTAGAAGATAATATTAAAGAAAAATTAAAAGATTACGATTATAAATTCGTTAAAATTCAAGGTAGATACTTAATAGAAAATTTGGATTTTACTTTGGTTGATGAAGTTATTAACGAGCTTAAAAAAGTTAGTGGTATACACACGGTTTCGATTGCTTACGCCGTTCCTTCTAACTATGAAGATATTGCTAAAATCGCGGTTGAAATCTCGCAAAATAAAACGGGAACTTTCAAGGTCGAAACTAGAAGGGCTGACAAAAAATTCCCATATCCATCAACCGAATTTTCCGCAAAAATGGGCGGGGAAATCTTAAGAAACAACAAAAACTTAACCGTAGACGTACACGAGCCAAGTTTTACCGTAAATATAGATATAAGGGAATCGGGCGAAACTCTTGTGTTTACCGATTATATTAAAATGATGGGTGGTATGCCCGTTGGTTCGTCTAGCCGTGGTTTACTTATGATTTCGGGCGGTATTGATAGCCCAGTAGCGGGTTATTTAACGGCAAAAAAGGGTATGCGAATTGAGGCGGTGCACTTCCATAGTTATCCGTACACTGGCGAGGCGGCTAAACAAAAAGTTATAGACCTTGCTAGAATGGTTGGCGAATATGCTAACGGAATAACCCTTCATATCGTTAAATTTACCGAAATTCAAGAAGCAATCCACGAAAATTGCCCTGAAGAATATATGATTACCTTAATGCGTAGATTTATGATGCGTATTTCTGAAAAACTTGCATTTAAAATCAACGCTAATACTATTATAACGGGCGAAAGTTTAGGTCAAGTAGCGTCGCAAACGATAGAAAGTATTACTTCTTCTAATAGCGTTGTTGAAGTTTTACCTGTTTTAAGACCGCTTATCACTTATGATAAACTTGAAATTATCGAAATTGCTGAAAAAATTGGCACTTTTGAAACTTCAATTTTACCATATGAAGATTGTTGTACGGTATTTTTACCTAAATTCCCACTTATAAAACCAAAACTTGATAGGGTAATTGCCGTAGAAAGCGTACTTGATATTGACGGACTTGTTGATAGGGCGCTTGAATCCATTGAAACTATAAAACTTTAATAAATAATTAAGACTTACGAAATTTAATCGTAAGTCTTTTTAATTATCCCACCAATCATTATCAAATATTGATAGGGAAGATTTTGTATAATTAACTTTTGGCATAGTAATCACGTGAATTTTATCGTGTATATCGGTTAAATATAACGTGTATTGATATTCGCCAAAATCAACTAATTTATCGCTAAATTTACTTAAAAATTCGCCGTTATATATTGTTTTTGTGAAGTTTTTACGCTTTTTTACTACCTTTAACTTGTTATAACTGTCGTTTTTTATTAAAATTTCAACAATTCCATTTTTGAGTGTGATTTTATTTTCTAAAATATCATCGTTTATTAAATTTTCGATATTTTTAAACTCTTTTGGTTCTGTGCCGATTATATAATAATACAGCGCTCCGTCTAATTCAGTAGTTAAATAAGTTTTTTCTTCTTTTAAAAGCGTTTCTTCATCAATACTACTTCTTATTATTCCGCTTGGCGCTATAAAATTATTAGGTTTACGATTTTTATATAGAATTTTAAGCATTTCTCGGTTAAAAATCGTAGGGTAAGTGCCCCCGCTGACACTGTTTGGCATAAAACTTCCGTCGCTATTGCCTAACCAAACGCCTATTATATGGTTAGTAGTATAACTAATAGAATAAGCGTCTAAATTTCCATTAGAATTTCCATTTGTGCCCGTTTTAGCGCAAACGTCAAAATCAAAACCTTTAAGGTTTTTACTTGTACCTGAAATAACGCTTTCTTTTAATATATCGTTAATAACGTAAGCGGTTTCCGGCGAGAAAACGCTAATATTTATTGGCTTTCTATTATAAGTTAGTAAATTATCTATATATATTTTATCAATAAACGCGGAACTAGTAAAATATCCGTTACTGTTAAAAGTAGAGTAGCAGTCGCAAAGTTGTTGTAACGTCATACCACCGTCAATACCGCCAAGTGCATAGGTTAAGTTGCCGTTTTTAATATCAACGCCCATTTTTTTAGTGTATTCGTTTGCTTTTTCTAAAGTATAACCGTTTAATAACTTAACGGCGGGAATATTTAAACTTTTAGATAATGCGGTTTTTACTGTAACGTTTCCAAACCATTTACCACCGTAATTATTAGGCGTATATCCATTAAAATCAACCTTTTCATCTTTAATAACCGTGCTTTCGGTGATTACTTTATCATTTATCATTGGCGCGTAAACTAGCCAAGGTTTTACACATGATGCGGGATTTCTTTTATAAATAGAATTATTTGTATAAAATGCGATAACACCGTTATTTTTAGAGTTTATTATAATTTGCGATTTATCTGTTTTTGGTAAATTTGCCACCGAAATATCGCATATTTGTTTTTGCAAATCACTTGATAAATACGTGTATATTTTAACGTTGCCCTTGATTAAATAAGGATTATTATTTAAAGTGTTTTCAAATTCATTTTTTACAGCCAGTATATACGGCGAAAAATGTAAATTATCGGTATTTTCAGTAAGAATAATAGGTAAATCAATGGTGTTTTTGTAAACTTCTTTAGAAATATAGCCGTTATCAAGCATCGTTTTTAAAACTAAATTTTTTCTATCAAGACAGTTTTGGTAATTAGTGGTAGGCGAGTATTTACTAGGCGCTTTGATAATTCCTGCTAGTGTGCTAGCCTCGTTTAGCGTTAATTTATCTGCTGTTTTATTAAAATACGCTTTGCTTGCGCTATTTATCCCGTACGCTCCTTTACCAAAATAGATTGTGTTTAAATATATTTCTAAAATTTCATTTTTTGTATACCTTTTTTCAAGTTGTTTAGTAATTTTAATTTCCGCAAACTTTCTTTTTAAGGTTTTTTCATTGGATAAATGAGTGTTTTTTATAAGTTGTTGCGAAATCGTTGAACCGCCTTCTTTAAACGACATACTTTTTACGTTTGAAAAGGTTGCGCCTAAAATTCGTATAAAATCAACGCCGTTATGCTTATAAAAACGCTTATCTTCAATAGAAATAAAAGCATTTAACGTGTTTTTAGATAGTTTTTCTAGAGATATAAAATCGCCTTTACCTCCTAAATATTCACTGTAAAACACCGTACCTGTATCGTCGTAGTAATCTACTTTAACGGATTTATTATTAAGTTTTTCTGCGTCTAAATTAAAATCTTTAACACTTGCTAGTACGATAAGACCACTGCATAGTATTATTACGGCAAACGCAAGAAATATAAAGGCTAAAACTTTTAAAAATTTTCTCATTTATTATTAGTTTTTAACTAAAAAACAATATTATGCGATTTTTAAGGTTGAAATTTTATCAATTTAGTTGATTTAAACAAAATTTTTATATATAATATA
>JAZURK010000183.1:0-5376 GCA_045606165.1 Christensenellaceae bacterium | reverse complement strand
ATATAAAACTTCTTTTTCCGTTCTTCCGTCGTTCCAAAGTATAGCGGGGCGAATAACGTTGTCGTCGCTGTCTAGAATTACAAGCCCGTGCATTTGTCCACCACAGCCGATACCAACAACTTGCGACGCGTCGTAACCTTTTAAAAGTTCGGGTATTCCGCTAAATAATGCGTCTTTCCAATCTTCAGGCGACTGTTCGCTCCAACCGTTTTTAGGAAAATAAAGCGGATAATTTTTAGTAACAGTATTATAAACGTTCCCTAAACTGTCCGTCAAAATAATTTTCATAGCGGAAGTTCCTACGTCTATTCCTATATAATAAGCCATAATAACTATCTCCTTTATTCTAGTATAATGGGCTATTGTTGACTTTTCAAGAAAGAAAGTGTATAATATATAGACAATATTTGACTTTTGGGGTATATATGTTTTATCAGTTTAACCATTTGGCGATGCCGGGGTATTTAAAGGTGGAAAAAGGCGAAAATTTTTGCTATCCACTGCATTTACATCAATGTTTTGAGTTAATAGTTATTTTATCAGGAGAAATGCAAGTTACAGTAGACGGAAAGGCGTATAACTTAACTAAAAATCAAGGCGTGTTAATTTTTCCTAATCAAATACACTCTCTTAACTCTACAAAAAGCGAGCACAGGCTTTGCATTTTTTCGCCCGATTTAGTTAGGGAATATTCTTCAAGAACGGAGGGTAAAACCCCAAAAGATAGCGCCTTTAATTTAAACGATTATCTTTTAAACGCTTTTTTAAGTATTGATGCAAATTCTTCTACAACGCAAAAAAAGGGCGTACTTTACTCGCTTTGCGCGCTGTTCGATAACGATAGGCGATACGAAAATAGGCAAGCGGATAAAGACGGTGTTTTAAACAAAATTTTTATCTTTGTAGAAGAATCTTTCGGCAAAGACTGTTCACTTAAAAAACTTGCTGAAAAAATCAGGTACGATTACGCTTATTTGTCAAGAATTTTTAGAAAAACCGTGGGGATTTCATATAATTCCTACGTAAATCACTATCGGCTTGGCCACGCTTGTTATTTGCTTGAAAACACTAATTATTCAATAACTCAATGCGCGTTAGAAAGCGGTTACGATTCCGTTCGCAGTTTTAATAGAAATTTTAAAAGTTACCTAGGCACTACCCCAAAAATTTACCGTGAAAATAACCGATAAACAAAAAGATAGCCAAAATTATGGCTATCTTTTTTAATCTATCGTTATAATTTCCACGTCGTCGTTTTTATCGCAAAGGGTGTATAAAAACTTTTTGCCAATTTTTTCTTTTTCAAACAAAAATACCTTTTTATTGGCGTTTTTCATAATGATTTTTCGTATCATCGTTTGTTTTATATCAAAGTCGGTTATAACCCCTTCGTTAGAAATTCCAGCCGTCGTTAAAAATGCGACGTCTACGTTTAAATTTTTTACTTGTTCTTCGGCTATCGAGCCTATTAAACACATATCTTGGCTATAATATTCCCCGCCTATAAGCACGCACGGAATATGAAGTTCACTTGCCGTTAAAAGCGAACTTACTGAATTGGTTACAAGGGTAATATTATTAAATTCTTTTAAGTGCGGAAGTAAATATTGGCAAGTTGAAGAACTGTCTATAAATACGGAAATATTATCCTTTAAAAACGCTAAACACTTTTTAGCAAGCGCCTCTTTTTCGTCTTTATAAAGTAAAAGCCTTTCGGTTATAGGCATTTCGCCAAGATTAATTTTTAAAACAGCGCCACCGCGGTAACGCCTTAAAAATCCACCTCTTTCCATTTCCGTTAAATCACGGCGAATAGTCATTTCGCTGGCGTATAAAGTTTTAGAAAGTTCATAGGTTGAAACGCTACCTTTCACCTTTAAAATTCCCATAATTTCTTGTTGTCTTGAATTTAAAACCATACTTTCCTCAATGTTTGTTTTGTTCGAAAAAATGTTTATTTATGAACATTTAGAACATATATTGACTAAAAAATGTTCGTATGTTATCATTATAGCAGTAAAAAATACAAAAGTCAATAAGGATAAAAGGAAGTAAAATTATGTTAGATTCAATGAAAGAAATGCTTTTTGATGCAAAGAAAAACAAGTACGCAATCCCCGCGTTTGACGTTAGTAACTACGAAATGATGCGCGCCGTTTTAGACGCTTGCGAAGAAGCAAAATCCCCCGCTTTATTAATGGGATTAGGGGTAGATTTAGAAGGCAAAGGCTTAAACTTAATTACTTCTATGGTAAAAGAAGCGTCTAAATTTTACAGTATCCCCGTTTGTTTTCACCTTGACCACGCTACTAATTTTGAAGATATTAAAAAGGCAATCGACGCGGGTTTTTCTTCGGTAATGTTCGACGGTTCAACCCTTCCTTTTGAAGAAAACGCTAGACGCACTGCCGAAATTACCAAGTACGCTCACGAAAGGGGGGTTACCGTTGAGGCGGAACTTGGCCACGTTGGCAACGCTATGGTAGGCAACGAAAAGGATAGCGTCCATAATGAAAATCCAGAAGATACTTTAACCGTGCCCGAAGAAGTTAAAAAATTCGTTGAAATTACAAACGTTGACGCGCTTGCTATTGCAATCGGCACGGCGCACGGCGTTTATCAAAAAACTCCAACTTTAAGAATTGATAGGCTTGATGAAATTACAAGCGTATCTAACGTTCCGCTCGTACTTCACGGCGGTAGCGGTACGCCCGACGACCAAATGAAAATGGCAATCGAACACGGCATTACTAAAATCAATATATATAGCGACGTTGTAGGCGCGTTAAACCGTGGGCTTAAAAATAAGTTAAATAACATTAAAAATCCGTCTACTTGGCCTGTATTCGTGTTTGAAGAAGCGCGCCAAGAAATGAAAAAGGTTATTTTAGAAAAAATTAATACCTTCGGTAGCAATAATAGATATTAAGGAGAGATTATGAAAACTAAAGCAGTTAGATTATACGGCGAAAACGACCTTCGTTTAGAAGAATTTGAACTTCCTTCTTTAAAAGACGGCGAAGTATTAATAAAAATTATATCGGATAGCGTTTGTATGTCTACCTACAAAACGGCAAAGCAAGGCGCTAAACATTTAAGAGTGCCTAACGACGTAGCCGACAACCCTATAATTATCGGCCACGAGTTTTGCGCGGAAATCGTAGAAGTAAGCAAAAAATGGCAAAAGGACTACAAGGTAGGCGAAAAGGTTATAATTCCGCCCGTTTTAAGTTATCTTGGCGGAAACGAAACGATAGGTTATACCTTTAAGGAAATAGGTGGCGTTTCAACTTACTCTATCGTATACGAGCATATTATTGATAACGGATTTTTAATCAAACTTGAAAGCGACGCTTTCTTTAAAGGCTCGCTTATCGAACCGGCGTCTTGCGTACTTCGTGGTTACAAGGCAAATTACCACTTTAACGAACTTAACGGCGATAATCCAACGACTAATATCAAAGACGGCGGTAAAACTATTATTTTAGCAGGTTGCGGTCCTATGGGGCTCGTTGCAATCGACTGCGCCCTTCACGGGGATAAAAAACCTTCGCTACTCGTTGTAACCGACCTTGACCAAGATAGGCTTAAAAGGGCGGAAGAAATTTATAGCCCTAAACAAGCCGAAAAGGACGGAATTAAATTAGTATTTATAAACTCTAGTAGTCGTGAAGAACTTATGGCTTTAACTGACGGCACGGGTTACGACGACGTTTTCGTTTACGCGCCAGTACCAGCGGTTGTCGAACTTGGCGATAGCCTTTTAGCGTTCGACGGTTGCTTAAACTTCTTCTCCGGTCCACTTGATAAAGGGTTTAGCGCAACTATTAACCTATATAATATTCACTACGCTCAACATCACTACACAGGCACTAGCGGTAGCACCCCTGAAGATATTAAAGATATTGTTAGAATGATAGGTGAAAACCGCATAAACCCTGCCGTAATGGTAACGCATATCGGCGGTATAGACTCGGCAATCGATACAACCCTTAATCTTCCAACTATTAAAGGTGGCAAAAAACTTATCTATACGCACGTTAATTTACCACTTACTGCAATTAGCGATTTTGAAGAAATTGGCAAAACGGATAATCGCTTTGCAGTTCTTGATAAAATGGTAAAAGCAAACAACGGCTTATGGAACGCCGACGCTGAAAAATATTTACTTGAAAACTTTTAATAGTTAAAAAGCAAAGGTATTGCGCCTTTGCTTTTTTTGTGTTAAAATTCAATTAGGAATTATTATGGACAAAGTAAAAAGTTTACTAAAACGAAAACAAACACGTTTAAAAGATTTTGATTACAGTTCAAGCGGGGCATATTTTTTAACCCTTTGTACTGAAAACCACCGTCAAACATTATCCCAAATCGTTGGGCTTTTGATAAATTGTATTTAGAAGAATAAAAAACTGCCGATGCCCGCAGTCTTTAAATCATAATTCTTTCTAAAAATTTAAAAAAGATAGCAAAATTTGCTATCCTTTTTATTTTTGCAAAAATGCACACACAAAAGGGTACATTTTGTTGTTAATTATTTTGCTTTTTAATTAATGTTAAGTTTTTAATTTATATCTGTAAAAAACTCATCAAAAGTAATTTCAAAAGTTTTTACTAGCATAATAATATAACTAGCTTTGGGTTCATTAATATTCCTTTCCCAATAGTCGATAGCCTTTTGGCTAACACCAATTAATTTGGCTAAATTTTGTTGAGAAAGTCCTTTTTCTAGACGAAGTTCTTTAATTTTTTCACCGATACACATACAAGTAGTATAGAAGAAATCTTCTTAAAATACTTGACAAAGAAGAATTCTTCTTGTACAATATTGTAAAAAGTTAAAAACAATTAAAAGGATATAATATAATGAAAAAAGTGTTATTAATTGTTTTTTCTATAGTGGCGTTTATTGTTTTTTCTAATAAATTCAACGTTTTTCATATTTGTAAATATGAAATTATTAAAAAGAGTTCACCTACTTGCACAGAACAAGGGTATGTTATTTCAAAATGTGTCGTTTGTAATGACGAAAAGACTGAAACTTTAAATTATAAAGAACATCAACTTTATAACAGTATAGAAGAAAAGTTGAGTGATTGTGAAAACGATGGTTATACAGCTGAAGTAAAATGTTCATATTGTCAAAACATTATTCATAGTTCACGAGTGATAGAGAAAAAGGGGCATTCCTTTATAGAAGAAAAAGATGGTAAAAATCCTACTTGTTTCGAAAAAGGTAAAACCAATACGGTAAAGTGTAAAGATTGTGGTGTAATTAAAGAAGAACAAAAAGAACTTGAAAAATTACAACATAAAGATAATAATAAAAATGGGTTATGTGATTTATGTAACAATCCTTATGGCGAATATATTAAG
>JAZURK010000182.1:0-2587 GCA_045606165.1 Christensenellaceae bacterium | reverse complement strand
TTATTGGCGACAATATTAATATTTACGCGGGGGATAATAAAGAATACGTTTTAAAAATCAAAGAAACCTTTTTTGTCGAGGGCTTTGAGTTTGACGAGGGCGTTTTACTTTTAAAACCTTTCTTTGAAAATAAAAATAATAAACTTATATGTTATTCTCGTAAAAAATTAGCAAAAACCTTGCTAGAGTACGATATTTCGCTTAACGCTGGTGGCGATGACGTTGATATTTTACGTTATTTAGTAGACTTTTCGGGTAGGGAAGAAACGCTTAACGATACCCTTTACTACTATAATTTAAACGAGAAAACGCCTGCTTATTCTCTTTATACTTTAAACGAAAAATTTAATAAAGATTTAGAAAACGAAGGCTTAACTAAACTTTATAAAGATATTGAACTTCCGCTTGCAGACGTTTTGTTCGATATGGAAAACACAGGGTTTAAAGTCGACGTAAGCGTGCTTGACGCTATCGGTAAAGAATATAAAGAAATTTTAGCGGGGATTGAAAAGCAAATTAACGAACTTATTGACGAGCCGTTTAACGTTAACTCGCCAAAGCAATTATCATATATCTTATTTGAAAAACTCAACCTTACTAAAACTAAAAAGAATAAAACGGGCGGTTATTCAACTAATGCGGAGGCTCTTGAAGAAATACAAGACGAACACCCTATTATTCCTTTAATTTTAAGGCACAGAACTATCCAAAAATTAGTTTCTACGTATATCGACGGACTTAAACCGCTTGTCAATAAACAAACGAGTAAAGTACACACTTCGTTCAACCAAACTTTAACTCAAACGGGTAGACTTTCTTCTAAAGAGCCAAACCTTCAAAATATCCCCGTTAGGGAAGAAGAAGGTAAAATCTTAAGAAAAATGTTTATTCCTAGTGGAGAAGATAGGGTTTTAATCGACGCGGACTATTCGCAAATAGAACTTCGCCTTTTAGCGCATTTTAGTAATTCTAAAATTTTAATCGACGCGTATAACAACGGCGAGGATATACACAGTATTACTGCAAGTCAAGTGTTTGAAGTTCCGCTTGAGAGTGTTACTTCTTCTATGCGTAGAAATGCAAAAGCCGTTAACTTTGGTATAATTTACGGTATAAGCGAATACGGTCTTGCTAAAAACTTAAAAATCAAACCTAAAGAGGCAAGCAATTATATAAAAAAATACTTTGAAACTTACAGTAGCGTTAAAGAGTATATGGACGCTAACGTAGAGTTTGCAAAGAAAAACGGCTACGTTTCAACGGCTTTAGGTAGAAAAAGGGTAATTAAAGAAATCAATTCGCCTAACTTTAACCTTCGCTCGTTTGGGGAAAGAGCCGCGATGAATATGCCACTTCAAGGCACTAGCGCCGACATTATTAAAATTGCTATGGTTAACGTTTATAATAGGCTCAAAAAAGAATGTCCTAGCGCTAAACTTATAATGCAAGTACACGACGAACTTATATTAGACGCGCCGATTTCTCAAGTAGAACTTGCAAGTAAAATCTTAAAAGAAGAAATGGAAAACGCGCTTAAACTTTCCGTTCCGTTAACGGTGGAAACTAGCGTTGGTAAAAATTGGTACGAGGCAAAATAAATGACTAAAATTTACGCAATAACAGGCGGAATAGGTAGTGGAAAATCTACCGTGTGTAAAATTATTAAAGAGTTAGGTTTTACAGTCTTTAGCGCTGACAAAGTGTATAAAGAACTTTTAAAGTGCCCAGAATTTGTTGCAAAGATTTACACCGCGCTTGGTATTGAAAGTGATAATTTTAGAGAGTTTAATACTAAACTCGTAGCCGAAAAAGTCTTTAACAATAAAGAACTTTTAAAAAAATTAAACGATGTAACTCACCCCGAAGTTATGAGGGTTTTACTTGAAAAAAGCAAAAAAATAAACGGCGTTTGCTTTAACGAAGTACCGCTGTTATTTGAAAGCGGTTACCAAGATTTATACGACGGCGTAATAGTAGTTAAACGCGATATAAATTTAAGAAAGCGTGACGTTTTAAAACGCGATAAGATTACCGAAGGCGAGTTTTATAAAAGGGTAGAAAATCAATTTAACTACGAAAATTTATCTAATTTTGCGCATACTGTTATTGCCAATGATGAAAGTTATGAACAGTTAACTTTAAAGGTAAAGGCGGTACTTGGTGAGATTATTAAAAACTAAAATTTTAGCGGTAATAATACTTTTAATTTTTATATTTTTACTTGTTTTTTCTTGTCTGTTTTTATTTAGTGGGTTTCGCTATAAAAAACTTGCTTTATCGTATGCGAAACGGTATCAAGTAGACGGAAGTTTAGTTCTTTCAATAATCAAAACTGAAAGCGGATACGATGAAAAAGCGTTGTCAAATAAAGGGGCGGTAGGGCTTATGCAAGTATTGCCGTCTACGGCGGAGTATATTTCTAAAAAGTTAGGCTATAGCGCGGAATTTGACTTATTTAATCCCGAAACAAACGTTAATTACGGCGTGTATTATCTGTCGTATTTGATAAACAAATTCAAAAGTGAAGATATAGTGATATGCGCATATAACGCTGGTGAGGGTACGATTGTTAAGTGGGGACTAGACA
>JAZURK010000181.1:0-4239 GCA_045606165.1 Christensenellaceae bacterium | reverse complement strand
ATGACGGGTGACGGCGTTAACGACGCCCCTGCCCTCAAGGCTGCCGATATTGGTTGCGCTATGGGTATCACGGGTACAGACGTTGCTAAAGGCGCTGCCGATATGACGCTTACCGACGATAACTTCGCTACAATCGTAGACGCGGTTAAAGAAGGCCGTGGTATTTACGCTAACATTAAAAAGGTCGTAGGTTTCTTGCTTGGAACTAACATTGGCGAAGTATTTACCGTATTTATCGCAATGCTTTTATGGCACGTTACTCCACTTCTTTCAATGCAACTTTTGTGGATTAACCTTGTAACGGACAGTTTCCCTGCAATCGCGCTTGGTATGGAAGCGGTTGAAAAAGACGTAATGGACAAAAAACCTAAACCTAAAAACGAAGGTATTTTTGCACACGGACTTGGCGTTAGGGTAGTTATTCAAGGTATAATGTTCGCGACGTTAACGCTTATCGGTTATTATATCGGTGGCGTTGGCACTATTCAAGGTCAAACTATGGCGTTTACCATTCTTTCTCTTACGCAAGTAGTTCAAGCGTTTAATATGAGAAGTGAACACTCTTTATTTAAGATTGGACCGTTTAGCAACAAAAACCTTAACCTTGCGGCACTCGGCTCGCTTGCGCTTGTGTTAATCGTATTATTTACACCGCTTAACACTATTTTCGGTTTAGCCTACTTGTCTTACGAATATTACCTTTACGCGTTAGGCTTAATTTTAGTACCTTTCTTCGTAATGGAATTATCTAAACTTATCGGCTTAATTAAACATCATTAATAAATAAACAAAACGGCTTGGGCAAAATGCTCAAGCCGTTTTTTTAATCGGTTATATTTAAAGTTTGTTTAAATTCGGTAGGCGTCATACCCGTTACGCGCTTAAACACGCGTGAAAAGTATTGCGAGTTATCAAAACTTAAAGCGTCTGAAATTTGCGAGAAATTAAGGCGGTTTTCTCTAATTAGTTTTTTAGCGTGATTAATTTTAAGTTTTACGCCGTAGTCCGCGATAGATTGCCCCGTTTGTTCGCTAAAAATTTTACATAAATAACTTTTACTGTAACCAAGTTCAGCGCAAATATCGGTGATTTTATATTTTTTTTCTACGCTTGACTCTAAATATTCTTTAATCGCCTCGATTAAATGGTTTTCCATACCTTGTTTGGTAGTGAAAATATTAACGTCGTTTACCTTTAACGCGTTTCTTATAAGCAAGATTAAAAGTTGCTCTAAATACGTTTTAATAAACTGCTCGCCACCGATAATAGCGTCGTCTTTTTTTACGAGTTTTTTAAGTGACGGGTCGTTTTTAGGTATAATGAAAGTTTGCTCCGACTCCTTTATGATTGACGATATAAAAGGCTTTAACTTTTCGTCGAGTTTAGTGTTGTAATCTTCCAAAAACGCCATCGACGGCGACTTGCAAACAAAAGTTATTACAAAAAAGTTAGGCTCGGATTCAAACGAGCGAATAGCGTGAAATTCGTTAGGCTTATGGAATACTATATCACCTTGCCCTAAAATTATTTCACTAGTATCGTTTTTTACTAAAACTTTGCCTTTATCTACGTAAACCATTTCCCAAAAGTCGTGACTTTCGCCACTAAAGGTAAAGTTTTTGCCAAACTCGTAGTAATGGATTGTTACTATTTTAGATATATTGATAAGTGTTTTAAGTTGCGTTTTTATATAAGTTGTTTTCATATTTAGTTATCCATTTGTTTTATTGTGGACGATTTTACACATAAAAAGTAAAAAAATGACTGTTAATCGTTAACAGTTCGTAGTATTATTATATCAAGATAACATTTTAAAGTCAAGGAGGCTTTTATGAAAAAAGGTATAAATATTTGGTCTTTTCCACAAGGCAGTATAAAAGACAGTTTAACACTTGCTAAAAAAGCGGGGTTTGAAGGCGTTGAACTTGCAATAGACGGCGCTGGCGAATTAACGCTTAACTCCACCGAAAAAGAAATCAAAGAAATTAAAAAAATTGCCGATGATTTAGGTTTATCTTTATACAGCCTTTCTTGCGGTCTTTGTTGGGAATACCGCTTAAGCGACGACGACGCTAATATGCGCCAAAAAGCAAAAGATATGATTAAGAAACAACTTGAAACGGCTAAAATTTTAGGCGCGGATAGCGCGCTCGTTTTACCTGGCGTTGTAAACGTAGAGTTTTCACACCCAGAAGTTAAAGTTCCTTACGACGTTTGCTACGAACGCGCGCTTGAAGGAATTAACGAACTTAAACCTTTCGCAGAAAATTTAAAGGTTAATATCGCGCTTGAAAACGTTTGGAATAAATTTTTACTTTCTCCAATGGAAATGCGTGATTTTATTGATAAAATCGGTAGTGAATACGTTGGTAGTTACCTTGATATTGGTAATACGTTATACTGCTCTTACCCTGAAGATTGGGTTAGAATTTTAGGAAAACGCATTAAAAAGGTACACTTTAAAGATTATAGACTACAAGCGGGCGGTCTTCACGGTTTCGTTGACTTGCTTGCAGGCGACGTAAATTATCCTGAAGTTGTTAAAGCGCTTGAAGAAGTTGGTTACGACGATTGGGTTTCAGCCGAAATGATACCTAACTACAAATACTACACCGAAGCGATAATTTACAACACTTCAAATTCTATGGATAAAATTTTAAGGAGAAAATAATATGATTAAAGTAGGTTTAATTGGTTGTGGTTTTATGGGCAATATGCACGCTAACTGCTATAGAAACATAGAAGGCGTAGAAATTACCGCAGTTGCCGATTTAAGAAGAGAAAAAGCCGAAGAATTAGCATTGGGCGCTACCATTTATAGCGACGGCGCGGATTTAATTAATAACGCTGACGTTGACGTTATAGATATTTGTTTACCAACTTACCTTCACGCTAAATACGCGCTTATGGCTATGGATAAAGTTAAATATTTATTTATAGAAAAACCCGTTGCTTTAACTAACGGCGAAGCGCAAGCATTAATTGAAAAATCAAACGAAACGGGCTGTAACGTTCAAGTAGGTCAAGTAATTAGATTTTGGGACGAATACGTTGAACTTAAAAAGATTATCGAAAGCGGTATATACGGTAAAGTTTTAAACGCCAACTTCCGCCGTATCAGTCCTAAACCAGGTTGGGGTTGGGAAAACTGGCTTTCTGACGCTACCCGTTCGGGTGGCGCGGCTCAAGACCTTCATATCCACGATACAGACTACGTTTTATCGGTGTTTGGCGAGCCTAAATCGTTTACTTCTATTAAAAACGTTATAGGTGAAGAAAACTCGTATATCAATACCATTATGAAATACGACGATTTCGTAGTAGGCGTTGAGGGTACTTGGGAATTACCTGAATCTCACCCTTTTGAGGCGACTTTTAGGGTTGTATTTGAAAAGGCAACGATAGAAAACGCGGGCGGTAAGTTTACGTGTTACTCTATTGACGGCGCTAACGAAATCAAGATTGAAAAGAAAGAATTACAAGGCGGTTACAAAGGCGGTAACATTTCCGACCTTGGCGGTTACTATAACGAACTCGTTTACTTTACAAACGCTATTAAAAACGGCGCTAAAATTGAAAAAGCAACTCTTAACGACGCTAGCAAATCACTTGCTTTCGTGTTAGAAGAAATTAAAAACGCGTAAGGAGATTTATTATGAGAGTATTAGCAATCGGCGCGCATCCCGACGATATTGAAATTGCTTGTAGCGGTACGCTTGCAAAGTGTGTAAAACGCGGTGACACCGTTATAGTTTGCCACGTTTCTAGCGGTAACCTTGGACACGTAGTTATCCCGCCCGATGAATTAAGGGTTATTAGGGCTAACGAAGCAAAAAAAGCAGGCGCGCTTGCAGGTATTGAAGTTATTTCTGCGGGCTTTGACGATTTAGAAATTTTCGACAACAATAAAGAGGCAAGGGACAAACTCGTTGACGTTATTAAATACGCTAATCCCGACTTTATTATCACGCATAACCCCGACGATTATATGCCCGACCACACGGCGGTAGCAAGGCTTGTATTCGACGCTAGTTTTACGGCAACTTTACCTAACTATGAAAGCAAGATTAAAGAGCCTGCTAAACTCGTGCCTATTTATTATATGGATTCGCTTGCGGGCGTTAACTTTAACCCAACGGAATACGTCGATATCACGGAAGAAATCGACTTGAAGTTGCAAATGCTTGAATGTCACGAAAGTCAAGTAGTTTGGATGCGTGACCACGACGGTATAGACTT
>JAZURK010000180.1:0-9264 GCA_045606165.1 Christensenellaceae bacterium | reverse complement strand
GCTACCCTTAAGGTAATTTTTTCGCCGTTAGAAATACCGCCGTTTATTCCGCCCGAATTGTTACTTTTAAATCTTACGCAATCCCCGTCGTAAAAAAGGCTATCGTTAGCAATACTTCCCGTTTTTTTAGATAGACTAAATCCCCCGCCAAATTCCACGCCCTTAACCGCGGGCACGGAATACACAAGCGATGCTATTTTGCCTTCAAGTCCTTCAAAAAGGTTGTCGCCAATACCCGTTTTCATACCGTAAACGATACACTCAATCGTACCGCCAACGCTATCGCCGTCCTTTTTAACTGAAGTTATATAATCTAAAATCTCGTTCTTTTTATCAAGTGACGGAAAGCCACCTATATCCCTATTATCTAATAGTTCGCTTAAGGAAATTTCGCCGTCTTTATACGATTTAGCGTCGATTTCGCCAACACTTGAAACGAAAGCCTCAACGATTATACCTAAACTTTGAAGGTATTGTTTTAAAACGCCACCCACTATGCAAAGCGGGGCTGTTAATCTACCCGAAAATCTACCGCCACCCGTATAATCAAGTGTTCCGTCTTTTAAAAAACTGCTGTAATCGGCGTGCGCTGGTCTTGGCTTGCCGTACAAGTTTAAGTAGTCGCCACTTTTTTTGTTGGAATTGTATATATCGGCGGTCATTTCACCTGCAACGTTATCTATTTTGATAATGGGCTGGTCTTGTTCCTTTCTAGAAGTAGAAAAAACGCTACTAGACGGTTTGCGCCTTTCTAAAAAATCGTTAAGTTTAGTTAAATCGTAGTTAAATTTAGGAAGTCCTTTAACCTTTACGCCGATTTTTTCCGCGTGGGATTCACCGTAGATTTCTATATTTAATTTTTTGCCGTTAAATATTGCCATTAGTTACTCCCCCTAAACTTCTAAAATCTTCAAAAAAAGTTGGATAAGATTTGTTTACCGCCTCCGCGCCCTTAACGACGCTTTCTCCGTTACTAAACGCCGATAAAACCACCGCCGACATAACGGTACGATGGTCGTTGTCTCCGTTAAACGCGCCGTAGCCTATCTTTTTACTTCCGTAAACGGTTAAATCGCAACCGTCGTATTCGGCTTTTACCCCCGCTATTTTAAGGTTATTTATTATACCTAAAACGCGGTTGCTTTCTTTAATTTCAAGTCGGTTGACGTTTTTAAACACGCTTTTACCATCCGCGTAAGACGCAACTACCGATAAAATTTGCACGATATCGGGTATATCCTCGCAGTCGACGGTTATACCTTTAAGCTCGCCTTTTTTTACGGAATAACCGTTATCTATTTCGGTTACTATTCCACCGAAGTCTTTTAAGATTTCTATAATCTTTTTGTCGCCTTGCTTTGAGTTTTTGTTTAAGTTTAATACC
Organism: Christensenellaceae bacterium; assembly: GCA_045606165.1. Classification (GTDB taxonomy): domain Bacteria; phylum Bacillota; class Clostridia; order Christensenellales; family Borkfalkiaceae; genus HGM11412. The sequence goes on along the minus strand of JAZURK010000180.1, from coordinate 7,880 downwards.
GTAACGCCTTTACCTAAAACGCCCATAGCAAGCAAAAAAGCCGAGTTAGAATAATCCCCTTCAACACTCATCACTTTCGGCAATTTGTAAGTTTGATTGCCCTTTACAAAATAGCCGTTTGAAGTTTGTTCTATTATAACGCCAAAATCATTTAACACGTCAAGGGTGATATCTATATAGTTTTGACTTACCCTTTCGCCTATAATTTCAAGGTTGCTATCCCCGTCTAAAAGTGGTAAAGCAAAAAGCAAACCCGAAATAAATTGCGAACTAATCCCGCCGTTTATTTTAAAGTTACCACTTTTTAAACCGCCGTTTAAAGTTAAACCGTCGATGTTAGCGCCGTTTTCGTTTAAACAGTCGGTCAATTCTTTAATAGGACGCTCTAAAAGTCTTTTATTGCCCGTAAATTGACAAGCAACTTTAAGCGCTGATACGATAGGTATTAAAAATCGTAAAGTAGAACCGCTTTCGTTACAGTCGATAACCGGGTTTTTAGTAGAAGTACCGCAAGCAAAAGATAAACCACCCCTAATAAACGCGTAGTCAAACCCCAAATTTTTAAGCGCGTTTAAAGTTGCAAGAACGTCGTTAGACGGCTTGCAATCAGATATAAAACCGCTACTTTTTGATAAAAACGATGCGATTATATATCTATGCGCGTATGATTTTGAAGGCGGAGCGCAAACTACGCCCCCTACGTTTGACGGTGTGATTTTTATATCCATTTTAAAGTAATCCCATTAAAGTATCTATATCTATTCTTTTCACTTGGGCTTTTAAATTATCGTCAACTACGATAAAGTCAACGCTACTGTAAACGCCCTTTTTGTCTGTTTTAATATATTTAATAAGTTCTTTAGCGTCGTAAGAATTAAAGTTATTATAACCGCTTGCCGAAATAATTTCAAGTGCTTTTAAATAATTAGTATTATTTAACACTCCTAATTTTTTAGAAATTTCAAGCGCGTAATACAAACCTTTTAACACGCACTCGCCGTGAGAAAGAGCGTAGTTTTCTATTTTTTCAATAGCGTGTCCTACGGTGTGACCTAAATTTAAAAGTTTACGCGTACCGCTTTCAAACTCGTCGCTTTCAACGATTTGGCGTTTTATGTCTACGCATTTATAAATTAAACTTGGCGTTATACCTTGTTTTAATTCTTCTAAAGTAAGACCGCTACCAATAAAGGAATATTTTATAATTTCGCCTTTACCACTTAAAACTTCACGGGCTGGTAAAGTTTTTAAAAAGTCGGTATTGATATAGACAAGCGACGGCTGATAAAAACTTCCTACCAAGTTTTTACCGCTAGGCAAATTAACTGCGGTTTTTCCGCCCACCGAAGAATCGACCATAGCAAGTAATGAAGTAGGTAACATTATTAAGTTTATACCGCGCATATAGGTAGATGCGGTAAATCCCGCAAGGTCGCCTATAACCCCACCGCCTAACGCGATAACGGTATCGTTTCTTTTAAAACCGTTTTCGGCTAAAAACTGCAAAGCGGAAAAATAGCAATCTAAACTTTTACTGTCTTCACCGCCGTCCACCGTATAGGTATAAACTTCGCTATCTATAAAAATTTCTTCAACTTGTTTTAAATAAAGTTTTCCTACCGTTTTATCGGTAATTATAGCGATTTTACTGCCTTTTATTACTCGTTTAGCCAAAGTGGATAATTCCGCTAAATTTTCTTTGATTATTACGGGATAATCCTTTGACGATTTAACTTTAATTTCCATTATTTTTACCACTCCTAACGTCGATTGAAAGTTTTCTATCATTGCCTTCTTTAAGCAAGTTTTCAAGTTCCAACCTATCACCGCTTTCTAAAGCGGACGAGTATTTTTGTAAGTTTAAAATAAACTCGTCAAGTTCTTTTTTGAGTTTATCCTTGTTAGAAATCATTAAGCCCGACCACATTTCAGGGTTAAGCCTAGCAACTCTAGTTAAGTCCTTGTAACTGCCAGCGGAATAGCCAAGGTGTTTTTCCGCCGTTTGGTTTTTTATAAACGCGTTTGAAACGATATGGCAAAGTTGCGAAGTATACGCTATCATTTCGTCGTGATTTTCCGCGGTAGTGATAACTACGTCTAAAAAGCCTAGCTGCTTGTAAAAATCCTTAATGGCGCTTAAAGTGAAAATATCCGCGTTAATAGGCACTAAAATCATATACGCTTTATCAAATAGCGTAGTTAAAGAACGCTCTATGCCCGAAAACTCCCTACCCGCCATTGGGTGACCTCCGATAAATACTAAATCGGGATAAAGAGTTTTATATTCTTGCATTTTATCAATAATAACGCCCTTTACACCCGAAAAATCAGTTACGATTGCGCCCTTTTTTAAAAACGGCAAGAATTTTTCTACTGCTTGAGAAAAATAATCGGGATAAACTGAAACGACTAGCATATCTAAATCTTTAGCGTTTTCCACGGTTAATTTTTCGTGAAAAGCGTTAAGCATTTCACCTTTAAGCATAACCGCGTCGCTAATATCGTAGCCGTAAACTTTATGTTCGGTTTTTTTAGTTAGCGTTCTACCGAAAGAACCGCCTATTAGTCCAAGACCTATAATACCTATATTCATAATGTTTGTTTGTTACAAAGTGGTAACATCACGTTAATTTTTTGCATAACTTCGCTAAACTCATCAGGTTTAAGCGATTGCGCGCCGTCGCAAAGCGCACATTGTGGATTGTTGTGTACTTCTATCATAAGTCCGTCCGCGCCAGAACCAACCGCAGCGAGAGATAACGGTTTTACAAGCCTAGAAAGTCCCGATGCGTGCGATGGGTCTACTACTACCGGTAAATGCGTTAACTCTTTTACAAGCGGAATTGCCGAAAGGTCTAAAGTATTTCTAGTATACGGCTCGAAAGTACGAATACCGCGCTCGCATAAAATAATGTCTTTAGCGCCTTCACTCATTAAGTATTCCGCGCTCATAAGCCATTCTTCAATAGTGTTGCAAAGTCCGCGTTTTAAAAGTACAGGCTTTTTAGTTTTTCCCACTTCTTTTAAAAGTTCAAAGTTTTGCATGTTTCTCGCGCCGATTTGGATAATATCAACGTCTTTAAATAAATCAAGGTGAGACGCGCTCATAATCTCGGTAACGATAGGCATACCCGTTTCTTGTTTAGCCTTAAGTAAAAGTTCTAAACCTTTACTTTTTAAGCCTTGGAAAGAGTACGGCGAAGTTCTTGGCTTGAACGCGCCACCGCGAAGTACTTTCGCGCCCGCATTTTTAACCGCCCAAGCAACTTCTATAATTTGGCTTTCCGTTTCAATCGAGCAAGGTCCCGCTATTACCGAAAAGTTGTCTCCACCAAATTTAGCGTCGCCAATCTCAACGATAGTGTCGTCGGGGTGGAATTTACGGTTAGCGCACTTGAACGGTTCTTGAATACGCTTAACGTTTTCAACGATGTCAAGCGAACGAATAAGGTCGATATCAACTTTACTAGTATCGCCTATTAAACCTAAAACGGTAGAGTGCGAACCACGGCTTAAATCGACTTCTAATCCTAAATTTTTAATCCACTTGATTAAATTATCAAGTTGTTTTTCTTCGTGTTGTTTTTTAACTACTATAATCATAATAAAATCTCCTATAAAATTGCAGAATTTAGATTGTTCAAAAAGTTAATTAATCGTTGTTGTACAAGGCAATTTAGCAATATAAGGTTGATTGCAAAAGGGCTAATCAAACGCAAGTAAGACCAGGCAAATCCCTTTAGAATAGAGTTTACATCTTTTCAAGGGGTTTAACGCCGTATTACGTAGCGTTTCATTAGAACTTTAATTAACCGTTGTTGCTAAAGTGCCTAAATAAAAAAAGACCGAATTTAGAAATTCGGCCATTAAATACATCTTTTACAACTTTTTTTAGAAAAATTAAAGAACGCAAAAATAACCGATATTAAAAATCAGGTCTAAAAAAGTAATATGCAAAATAATAAGTGTTAGCAAATTTCTTCATAATCTTGTTCCTTATTGATAAAAGTATAGTCCTATTTTTAATAAATGTCAACACTTTTTTTAAAAAAATTACTGATTTTATTGAATTTTTTTAACGATTGTGGTATCATTTATAATAATTATAGGAGATAGTTTATGATTAACAAAAAAATGTACGCTCTTGGTGCGTCGCGCTCGGTTATCCGTGAATTATTCGAATACGGCAAACAGTTAAAACAAGAAATCGGCGAAGATAAAGTTTACGATTTTACGCTTGGTAACCCTAGCGTTCCTTGCCCTAAAGAAGTAGATGAGTACGCGTCTTATCTTATATTAAACGAACCGTCAACCCACGCCTACACTTCGGCTAACGGCGATTTACAAACTCGTAAAGCGATTGTCGATTACAACAAAGAAAAATACGGCTTTAGTCTAGACGCTAACTTAATTTATATGACTTGCGGTGCGGCGGCTGCTTTAAAAATAATTCTTTCTTCTATTTTATCTGAAAGTGATGAAGAAATTTTAGCAATTGCGCCTTTCTTCCCTGAATATAGGGTGTTTACTGAAACTTCGGGCGGTACGTTTAAATTCGTTAAGTGCGACGAAGTTAACTTTTCAGTTGACTTAACCGAGCTTGAAAATTCAATCACGCCTAAAACAAGGGGCATTATTATCAACAGTCCTAACAACCCAGCGGGTACCGTTTACGATGAAGAAACCATCAAAGCAATTTCTTCAATTTTAGATAAAAAACAAAAGGAATACGGTAATCCTATATATATTATAGCCGACGAGCCTTATAGGGAAATTTTATTCGACGGTGCAACTTGTCCGTATATCCCTAGTTATTACGATAACACTATTATTTGCTATTCGTACAGTAAAGCGTTATCTCTCCCAGGCGAAAGAATAGGTTATATAGCCGTTTCGCCTAAATGCGAAGACGCTACCACCCTTTACTTAACCGTTATGGGCGCGGGTAGAGCGCTCGGTTACGTTTGCGCTCCGTCACTTTTCCAAAAGGTGCTTGCTAAACACGCGGATAAGGTTTCCAACCCTAACCCGTATAAAGATAACCGCGATATTTTAATTGAAACTTTAACGGAACTTAACTTTACTTGCGTTAACCCTAAAGGCGCGTTCTATTTATTTATTAAATCGCCTATTCCTGATGCGGTAGAGTTTAGCGAACACGCTAAAAAGTACGGGCTTTTATTAGTTCCGTCCGACAGTTTCGGCGTAAAAGGGTACTTAAGGTTAGCAACTTGCGTTGATAGAAAAACGGCGGTAAATAGTAAGGACGCTTTCGTTTTACTTGCTAAAGAATTTAATTTAATATAATTTAAAGCGCTTAACGGAAAGTTAAGCGCTTTTATCGTTTATTTCGCAAATTAGGTATTTTTTTAATAGTTTTATATCGGTTTTTATATCTTTAGTTGATATAAAATTCCTTTCGATAATAACTTTATTTTTAAAGTCGATATATAGCGGAACGAATTTTAAATCATTGCCCGTTTTGTCTTTATAAAACCGACTTAAATATAAAAAACCGTCGTAAATATCGCTAACTTCACTATAGTCTTTATCGTATTCTATATCGGGATAAACGATTACGCTTTGATTGTTTAATAAATACTCGATTGCTTTTTTATAGGTAGGCAATGGATTTTGATTACCCCTATAAACGGGAACTGCTTTAACGGATTTTATAAGTTTACTTATAAACCAACCCGACAAACTTGCTTTTAGCGAGCGTTTTTTTATTTTTTTGCCTCGTTTTAGTGAAAAAGTGTATTCTTTTAAGTGATTAGCGCCTTGTTTACTATCGAAAAACACGCTTAAAACTAAAGGGTGTAAATCAAAAGGAAACCACTTTAAAGTCGTTAAAGGTCCTTTCATATTAAGGTGACGGCAAACGTAAACCACTCCTTCGGTTTTTTTATATTTAACTAGCACGTCGTAACGACGAGAAAAAAGTTTTAATAAAAAACGGCAAACAATCGCTAAAACGCCGAAAAACTTTTTGTTTTTCTTTTCTTTAAAAACCCAACGGTATTGCACTTCAAAACTGATAAACCCAAGCAATATATCGCCTATACCTTTAACGATAACTAAATTTCCGCCCAAAACATTGCCGAATAATAATGCTATACCGTACGAGGCTAATAGTTGTATCGTCCATAAAATATAATACTTTATAACAGACTTTCCGCTACCCTTTTTGAAAACCAACTTCCAATTCAAAGTAAAGTTAACAAGCGAAGAAGTTATCCTTGCTATAACGGTAGAAATTAAAATATTTATCGGGCTTTTTTCGCCAAAAACAAGCGTGGATAAAACGGCAAAAATCGTTATATCCGCCACCGCTGAAATTATTGAAGAAATTAAATATACGTCAAACGTTAGTTTTCGTAGTTTCGATGTGTTTTCATTTTTTACCATAGGGTTATATGATAATACAAACCAACACTTTAAAATCTAGCAAAATTTAGCGTTTTTTGAATAATTTTATCAAAACAAAAAGCATACAACTCAAAGTTTGTATGCTTTTATTGCATTTTGCGAGAAGATTTTTATATATTCTTCTTCAGTTAAGTTAAGTTTTAATAGCGTTTCAATTTCTTCTTCGGCGTTCCACATAGGATAATCGGTTGCAAACATAATTTTGTCTACGCCGTAGTTATCTATAATTCTTTTAGCGGTTTGTATATCAATATAGTGTAAACTTGAAGAAGTATCTACGAAAAAGTTATCGTAGTTTTTATACTTTTCGCTAGCCTCTTCCCAAATCGACCAACCGCCGAAGTGCGCGCCCACTACCGTTAAGTTTTTAAACTCGTTTAATATAGGAACAAGCCTATTAGGGTTAGAATTATCGTACCTATTGTCCCCCGTATGCATTAAAACGGGTAAACCCTTTTGCTCGCAAATTTTATACGCTGTTTTATAACCGTCGTCGTCCACCTTAAAGTCTTGTATATCGGGGTGGATTTTAATCCCTTTTAAACCAAGTTCCACTAAATGCTCGATATCCCCTTCGATATCGGTAGAGCGTGGGTGAATAGTTCCAAGCCCAACGAATTTATCACCGTACACTTTAACGCTTTCGCTAATAAATTTATTTATGCTTTTAACTTGCTTTGGCGTTGTTGCCACCGATTGAATAATACATTTATCAATCCCCGCCTTTTCGCTTGCTAATAATAAATCTTCTATCGTACCCTTGTTATAAGAGTGTTCGCTATAAAAATTATCCGTATGATTAACAGCAAGTTGCGCTATTTTTTCAGGGTAGATATGACAGTGCGCGTCAATAGCAAAATATTTATTGTTTATCATTTTAGTTTATCTCTTTAAGCCTAACATTTCAATAGACGTTTCACGCATTTTATACTTTAAGATTTTACCCGCAGCGTTCATAGGGAATTCTTCAACGAATACGAAATATCTAGGAACTTTATGCCTTGCAATCGACGCGTTACCGTATTCGCGCATTTCGTTTTCATCGGCAGTTTCGCCCTTGTGAAGAATTATCCAAGCGCAACATTCTTCGCCATACCTTTCGTCTGGCACGCCAACTACTTGGATATCCCTTACTTTAGGGTTAGTTAAGTAGAATTCTTCAATTTCTCGCGGATAAAGGTTTTCACCGCCACGAATAATCATATCTTTAAGTCTACCCGTAACTTTATAATAACCGTCAGGCGTTCTCATACAAATGTCACCCGAGTGTAACCAACCGTCTTTATCAATGGCTTGCGCGGTAGCCTCTGGCATTTTATAGTAGCCTTTCATAATATTAAAGCCACGCGCTACGAATTCACCGCTTTCGCCGTCAGGGAGTTCTTTGCCCGTTTCAGGGTCGATAATCTTACATTCAACGCCAGGGAAAGCGCTACCAACCGTTTCTACCC
>JAZURK010000179.1:0-2491 GCA_045606165.1 Christensenellaceae bacterium | reverse complement strand
AAAAAATAGGCGTGGAACTTATACCTTGCATACAAACGCTAGCGCACATTACTAATATGTGCAAACTCCCCCATTACTGGGATATTATCGACTGCGACGATATCTTGCTTATAGGTAGTGAAAAAACTTACGCATTTTTAGATAATATTTTTAAAAGTTTAGCGGAAAACTTTTCGTCACGCGAAGTTAATATCGGCATGGACGAAGCCGACAAGGTAGGTTTAGGCAATTACCTACACCAAAACGGCTATACCGACCGCACGGAACTTTTATTAAAACACCTAAACCGCGTTGCCGAAATCGCTAAAAAGTACGGTTTTCATTGCCATATGTGGAGCGATATGTTCTTCCGTTTGGCAAGCGGTGGCTACTATTATATAGAAAACGGCTTAAATATAGAAGTTTCGCCTGAAATTAAAAACAAAATACCCGACAACGTTTCCCTTACCTATTGGGACTATTACCATACCGACAAATCTATTTACGACGTTATGTTTAAAGAACATAAAAAGTTAGACGATAACGTTTGGTTTGCCGGTGGCGCGTGGATTTGGCAAGGATTTTGCCCGCTTAACGATTTTTCTATCCGCACGATGAAACCTGCGCTTGAAAGCGCATTAGAACACGGTGTTAAAAACGCGATTATAACCGTTTGGGGTGACGACGGACACGAGGCGTCTTTCTACGCAATATTACCTTCCCTATATGCTATTAGTAAGTTTAAACAAGGCGTTTTTGATATGGACAATATCAAAGCGGAATTTAAAAAGGATTTTAACCTTGATTTCGATGAATTTATGACGCTTGATTTACCTAACCAATTTACCGTTAACGGCGTTAAAGACCAATCGTATAGTTGCGTAACGAAAGCAATGTTTTATAGCGACGTTTTGCTTGGCGTTAAAGATATCGAATACGCTAATTTCGACCCTATCCCTTATAGTGAAATTCAAAAAACCATTAAACAAGCAAGCGCTAATGCAGGCGAATTTAAGTATATTTTTGATACCCTTGAAAAACTTTGCGGGTTTATGAAAATTAAAGCAACGCTCGGCATAGAAACGCGTAAAGCCTACAAGCAAAAGGACTTAAAAGCATTAAAGCAAGTAGTTAAAAAACTTACAAAAGCAATAAAGGCGCTTGATGAGTTTATACCTGTATTTAAAAATCAATGGTTTATAGAAAACAAGCCGTTTGGCTGGGAAGTTCAAATTTTAAGGCTTGGCTCGTTAAGGGCAAGATTGATTGACTGTAAAGCGCGTATTCAAGACTACTTGAAAGGTAAAATAACCAAAATTGAAGAACTTGAAGAAGAACTTTTACCTTGGAAAGATAGAAACGGCTTTATGTACCATAGATGGCGCGAAAGCGTTACAACTTCAACTTTATAAAACTAAAAAAGACTTACCTATTTAGGTAAGTCTTTATTTTATTTTATTTAATTTATCTTTCTTTTTCTTTGGTGTTACTATAAGATGGAATAAACCAACCAATCCTATAACTAATAAAGCAAGTGTTAAAAAGTATACGCCCCAACCGTTATCAAGGTTAAGTAGTGGCAATCCTTCCATTGGTGGATAGGTTAAGTACATAAAGTTAGCGCGCCTAAAAGAGCCGTCTACTTCTGCTGCAATGCTTAAAAAACTGTTAATCCACATACAAATAAGCGCCATTGAGCCAATTAAACCTAAATTGTAAAAGTAGTTTTTAAGTTTCCAATCGACAAGTTTTTCTTTTACGATATAGATAGCAAAAGAAATTAAAAACGCGTGGAAGAAAAAGTATTGCCACACTTGGATATTATCAAAATTTACGCCAACGGTAGGTACAAAAAGAGCAATAACCGCACCAAGCATTTGGGTAGGCGCCATAAAACCTAATAAAACTTGTTTTGTGTTTTCATTTTTAACAAAAAATTTAAGCCCAAACATTAAAAATATTTGAATAGAACATAAATGAAAAGGTAAATCGCCGGGGTCTAAATACATACCGCCTTCGGTGTGTGGGCTAGGAAGCAAGTTGCAAGAAATTTTAACAACTTCGCTTAAAACGGAAATAACTAGCATAAAGTTTAAAACGAAATTAAACGATAACTTAAACTTCTTTTGTAAAAGCAACGCCCCTACTATAATTACGATAGCAATAGCAATCCAAATAAAATGTTCTAAAGAAAACATAAATAATCCTCTTTTTTGAAATATAGGTAAATTATACCACTTTACCTAACCATTGTCAATAAACGAAAACTGCAAGTTTAACTTGCAGTTTTATCTATCAATCTTTAGGGTCTAACATATAAGCAAATCTATATTCAGCGTCAGATGCAGAAGGATAGTAAGGTGGGGTTTCCGACACCCTATAACTTGCCCTTTCAACCTTTTCTTTACCTTGTGCGTTTTTAAAGTAAAAGGTACAGTCTACGTCGTAAGGTTGACTATAAAGACCTGATATTGAAGTTTTTTCAGGTTCGCCACAACGCCGTGCTTTTACT
>JAZURK010000178.1:0-7240 GCA_045606165.1 Christensenellaceae bacterium | reverse complement strand
TCACAGAACGACATGGCTACGATCCGACTTACTTCAACTCCGCTATTTAAGGCAAACGGACAAACACCGCCCGCAGCATGACCAATTTTTTCTTCAACTTCCAAAAATTGAACCATTTTGGCTTTAACGTGAAATTCCGCTTTAAATTTAGCGTTATCTGTCTTTACGTCGCCCGTCATAACGATAACGATATATTTACCGCCCAAATCAAAGGACATAGATTTAGCAATTCTACCCGCAGTCGTCCCCAACGCGTGCGCGGCAAGTTCTACGGTAGCGGAAGACTCGTCAAACTCTAAAATTTTATCGTCTATACCAAATTTTTTAAAATATTCTCTTACCTTTTCTATCATAATTACCTACTTAAATACAATAGCCAAAACGTTATAGGCAACTTAACAATCGTTTGTTGCGAAAGAGCCTAAAACAAATAATAGCAAGCGCCTAAAATTGCTGGCAACATATTTGCAATATTCATTTTTTTAATATCAAGCAAGTTAATACCTATCATCATAACGAACACCCCGCCTATTGCCGAAAGTTGTGTTCTAAATAATGTTTCAGCCATTAAATATTCGCCGATAAGTCCCGAAGATAAGGCTATAGCCCCTTGAATTACAAAAACGGGAATAGATGCAAACATTACGCCAACCCCGTATTTTACCGTTAAAATAATGGCTAAAGTGCCGTCTAAAACCGCTTTAATATAAAGGATTTTATTATCGCCAAGCCCCGCTTGAATACTGCCGTAAATTACCATAGCGCCTATGCAATAAATCATTGTTGCTTGTATAAATCCTTCGGCAAAAGTCGAAGTGGATTTTTCAGTATTTTCGCCTTTTTTAAACGCTTTATTAAATAATTTTTCAAAGCCTTCGCCTAGTTTGTTAAATCCTTTTTCGATATTTAAAAGGCTACCGATAAATGCGCCGATTACAAAACTAATAATCATAACTAGCACGCCTTCCGTGCCATTTACGGGATTTATCGCATCAATCATACCAACAACGAAAACGCAAATGCCAAGCGCTTGCATTAAAACGGTTTCTATTCTATCGGTCATAAGTTTTTTTAAAAGCAATCCTAGTAGCGAGCAACCAATAATTGCAAAGGTATTTACTAATACGCCAAGCATAAGTTACCCCCTAATAACTTCCGTAGAAAAAGTATCGTTTTCGTATACTATTTTAATAACCGTATTTATGCTGTTATCAAAGGTAACGGCTCTTACCGTTATATCTTTATTCTTTTTGAAGTATTCTAAAAGATTGTTTTTTACTTCTAAATTACCGCACGAATAACACTCGGCAATCTTGTCAACGGTTGAAAAATCCACTGTTGAAGATAACCTTGAACCACCGAACAAATCCTTTGCTTTCATAAAAAACTCAACGGACGCGTACTCGCTATTTAAATATTTTTTAGAGTGTTCGGCGCAAGATTTTACGTCTTCAACGTCAAAGTGAGCGTTTTGGTAGCCAAAAGTCATAACCATTTCATCTTCTTTTACGTAAATAACTAAATCATTGCCGTTAATATCGTTAGGAAAACCTACTACTTTGTCTTTGTTATAATCGATAACAACCGGTTCAAATTCCTTTAAAGCATCTTCTAAATATTTAACGTTTTCAAGCATTTTAGACATTTTTAATTTTCCTCCGACAAGTAGTAAATAGCAGATTTTTCAATATCTTCAAGCAAGTTATTTGAAACGAAATCAAATTCCAAACAACACTCAAAATCACCGATTTCTTTTATGATTTTATCAATTTCACTATCGCCTTCACCAAGCGGATATACTGCCGTAACTTCGCCGTTTATAGATGCTTGTTCGTTACGTCCGTCACCTTTAGAAATTCCCCTATCCTTTAAGTGCACGCGAGAAATCTTGTCCTTAAACGTAACGAAAGCGTCGTAAGGATTTTCATTTGCCAAAAAGAAATTACCGCTATCGTAAACAAGGTAAAGACCTTTAACCGAGTTCAAAATATCCTTCAAACAGTCAACTGAAGAAAAAACACTGTCACTTTTACCAAAGTTTTCAATACCTATTCTAACACCGTAGATTTTAGCATAGTTAACGATACGCCTTAAGTTTTGTTTTAAATTGAAAAGATATTTTTCTTTATCCAAATTATCACTTAAAGCTGGTTTAGTTAAAAGCATAATATCCCCTATTTTATGGTCGGCACAAAAATCAATGATTTCAAGTTCCTTCATATAGTTATCGGCAACACCAAGGTCACCAACGTAAAACACCGAAGAAATAGTCATACCGGCAATTAAAATTTCACTGTATAAGTTAGGGGTTTCAAAAAACCTTTCATACTTTATATCAAGCGCGGAAATACCCGCGTTTTTCATATATTTAAACGTTTCGTTTAAGGTCTTTGATAAATCCGCCTGAACGGATAAAACGTTTTCGTAGTTAATGGCTAATTTTTTCATAGATAAATTTTAACACTTTTTAATATAAATTTCAACTATTTATCCTTTTAAAACATAAAAAAACCGCCAAAACTTGGCGGTTTTTATAATTTATTTAACCTAAATATTTTTCGTATATAATAGTCGCGCGTTTATGAAATGAAGTTTCACCCATTTTAATAACTGATTTTGGTATAACAACCATATCAAGGTACTCTAAATTGTAAAAAGCCTCATCAGAAATTACACGTACACTTTCAGGTAAATTAACTTCAATTGTTACGTTACTACTAAACCTACCCATAATAATAGTACAACCGTCCTTAACGTTAATTTTTGCTAATTCTTTATTTTTTATAAGAACTCCAACTAAATCTTCTTCGTAATAGTATTCAGTACCTATTAAACACATATAAGGATTACTTTCATTACCTATGTAACGTAATCCATCTTTAATAGTTTGTTTATCATTTGAAGTGTCAAAAACTACAGAATAAAAGGCATCTGAATCTATAGACAATAAATTTTTTGGAAGCAAGTAAAGACTGTTTGGCGCTGCATATAAACTAAACGCATCATCATTTTCCCAACATAATAAACGTGGACCAAAGAATTTACATTCGCTATTAATTAAAGTTTCTTTTGAGGTTATTTTAGCAAGATAAATATATGGGTTTTCGCTATTACCTAAATAATATAAACCGCCATCATTAAAATATACAGATTTTTGTAGTTCAGGGATAGCGTAATCGCCTATCATTTCAACGCTAGACGGAATTTCAAAACCAGTTAAATCATAACAGCCTTCAAACGCTCTTTTACCGATATATTTTAAAGAAGAGTTTTCTTCATATTCTATGGTAGTTAAATTTTCACAACCTGCAAACGCATAATCACAAATGCTTATTAAACTACTTGAAATAACTATTTTTTGAAGATTTTTATTATAGCTAAACATCTTGTTTGCAACAGTTTTAGCATTACCTGTAACGATTTCGGTAACAATTTCGCCTTGTACTTTAACGTTGCGGTTACCAACACGAACGCATACAATCTCCAACGCCTTATCAAGAGACATTTCAAAGTTAACAATTGATAATTCGTTGTATGGCAATTCATAAATAAGTTTACAATCTTCATGAATATTAATTTCAGTAAGCGATTCATCAGCGCCATCAACGCATAAGTAAGGATTTTTAATAGTACCAATATAGCTAACCCCGTCTTTTGTAGTTGAAACTAACTCGTCGCCATCTTCAAAGCCCTCAAAGTTAGTAGAGGCAAGTAATTGCATTATTTCTATTTCTTTTAAAGAATACGTACCCTTTTTAAACACGTTAGAATCTTCAACCTCAATAGAACGTAATTTTTCACAACCGTTAAACGATAAATTTAAACTATTAAGAGATGCTGGTAACTTTACATATTCTAAATTAGTACAACCATTAAAACTATAATCAATAACTTTCACTCCGTTAGGAATAACTATAGATTTTAATGAAGTACAATTTTCAAAAACACCATATAAAATCTCAACGCCTTCGCAAATAATTACTGTTTCAAGATTATAACAATTACTAAAAGAATTTACAATCATATCTACGTTACTAGGTATAACGATAGATTTTAATTGTTCACATCCATAAAAAGCATATCCTTCTATAGTTTCTAAACTTTCGGGTAAATTAATCTCTTCTATTTTTGAATTTCCAAAAACTTCTTTTTCGATAACTTTTAACCCTTCAGGTAATACGACTTTAGTTGCGTTTTTAACGGCCCCAAAAGAATTTGATTTAATAACCTCAACGCCGTTTGGAACTATTATTTCACCACTGTCTCTTGTAGGTAAACACCAAAGCAATTCTTTGCCGTCTTTAGTATACAATATATCATCAACTACTTTATAGTAATCGTTTGCATTGTCAATAACTATTTCCTTCAAATTTACGCAATATTCAAAAGCATCGTTGGATATATAACAAACAGTTTCAGGAATAGTAATTTTTTCAAGTAATTTACAACCGTTAAACGCCCAAAAAGCAATTTCAGTTACAGTATAAAATTTCTCTTTATAATGTACGACTGAAGGTATCACAATTTCTCCCCTTACGTCATTGCGTTGGAAAGACATAATAGTAGCTTTACCATCTTTAAGCCTATATTTAATATTATCAATAAAGGCGTATTCATTACCATCTTCTGCAACGGTGTTATTATAGCAATCCCACACTACGTTATCACCAAAATATCGAAAATCATCACTATTAAGTTTATTAGAGTGTTTCATATAAATGGTAAGAAGTGGATTCCATGGGTTTTGATATTCTGACGTATCATTATATGGCTCGCAAAACGCATTATCTGCAACTTTAATAACGCTATCAGGGACAATAACGTCTGGTAAATAAGAGCAATAATAAAAAGCATATGGCATAAGTTCTTTAACAGGATAAGTTACTTCTTTATAGGTAATAGAAGATGAAATGTTTGCCTCTTTTAAATTATATGGTTGAATAGCAATCTTTGCAATCCCATCAGAAATCGCGTACCTTAACCCATTATAATCAAGGTAAATATTTCCATCGTCTGCTACATCGTTTTCATTACAGTTATAAACCACAGGCGAATAAAGAGATAAGTCGCCAAACCAACCGTAAACGTTCCAGCTAGGGTCCCAAGAACTAGGTGTTGTTTGCAATTCCGTATAAGCAATAACTGCACGGTCTCCTGAAAATATAGTAGTACCTACGCTTTCAAGAGTTGCTGGCATTTTTAGTTTTGTAAGGGACCAACAACCGATAAAAGCACGCGAACCTATAGTTTTTAAACCATCAGGTAAATCGATTTGAGAAAGATTAGAGCAATACTCAAAAGCAAAATCTTTAATAGTTACTATAGATTTAGGCAATATCACGTTTTCTAAATAGTCACAATACGAAAACGCGCAAACATCAATGGTTTTGATACCTTCAGGAACTTCAATAGTGGTTAAAGTTTTACCATATTCAGTTACCTTTGAGACAACGTCATCGTTAATTATTAAAACTTCAAGCCATTGCGCAGTAATCGTTAAAGATTCACTAGGCATTATTTCAGGTATTTCGGTAGACCAACCTTTAAATATCGCGCCTGGTTTTGTAGGTTCAGGAATCTCATCTATCGGTTCACCCGGCTTTTTTGTTATAATTGTTCTTTCTTCACCGTTGTCAAGTTCTATTATAACTGCCAAAATTTTACTACCAACGTCAACTACAGTATCCGTTTCAAAACAACCCTGGTTATCGCAAGTAGCCGTTTTCGTACCATCAGCATCTACTGTTGCATCGTTATTTGACACGTAGTTAGTAAAAGAGTGGTTATCACAAGGCTCGTTTGTACCTTGCTCAACAGAAGAAGACGAACACGCCGTACCAATCGAAAAACAAATAGTTGCTGTCATTATAAGCAATAATTTAACAATAATTTTTCTCATAATTTTCCCCTTTATGTTAAACTTTTTATTAATTATATCACATTTTAAAAAAAATTCAAGTACCAAAATAAAAAAAGGCTTTGCATTGTATAGCAAAGCCTTAAATGTTTACATTGATTCGTGGATTGTACGAGAAATTACGTCGTCTTGTTGTTCTTTAGTAAGTTTATTAAAGTTTACAGCGTAACCCGATACACGAATTGTAAGTTGAGGGTATTTTTCTGGGTGTGCTTGAGCGTCAAGTAAAGTTTCACGGCTGAATACGTTTACGTTGAGGTGGTGACCACCGTCAGCACAGTAAGCATCTAACATATTAACAAGGTTTTCAGTTTTTTGTGACATAATTTATACCTCCTATAATATTATATTTAAAAATTAATCGTCTTTACCAAGAGATTCTGGTGTGATTGAGAAAGTATTAGAAATACCGTCTCTTGAATATTCGTAAGGGATTTTAGCAACCGATTCAAGTGATGCTAAAGCACCGTGAGTATCTCTACCGTGCATTGGGTTAGCACCAGGAGCAAGCGGAGAACCTGCACGTCTACCGTCAGGAGTGTTACCAGTCTTTTTACCGTATACAACGTTTGAAGTAATAGTAAGGATAGACATTGTAGGAACTGATTCTCTATAAGTATAGTGAGTTCTAATCTTGTTCATAAACGTTTTAACAAGGTTAACTGCAAGTTCGTCTACTCTATCGTCGTTGTTACCGTATTTAGGGAAATCGCCTTCGATTTTGAAGTCAACAACGATACCTTCTTCATTTCTGATTGGGTAAACTTTAGCGTACTTGATAGCAGAAAGTGAGTCGGCTACGCAAGAAAGACCAGCAACGCCTGTAGCGAAGAATCTTCTAACTTCAGTATCGTGAAGTGCCATTTCGATTGCTTCGTACGAATATTTATCGTGCATATAGTGGATAAGGTTTAATGCGTTTACGTAAACGCCTGCAAGCCAAGTCATCATTTGGTCGTACTTATCCATAACTTCGTTAAAGTCAAGCGCATCGTCAGAAGTAATAGGTGCAAATTTAGGTGCAACTTGCATTGGTTTGCCGGTAACCTTATCTTTCATAATTTCGTCTTTACCACCGTTGATAGCGTAAAGTAAGCATTTAGCAAGGTTAGCACGTGCGCCGAAGAATTGCATGTCTTTACCAACTCTCATACAAGATACGCAACAAGCGATACAGTAATCGTCGCCCATTTCAGGTCTCATTAAATCATCGCTTTCGTATTGAATAGCCGAAGTTTTAATAGAAATAGTTGCGCAGAATTTTTTGAAGTTTGCAGGAAGGTTTTTAGACCATAATACCGTAAGGTTTGGTTCTGGCGCAGG
>JAZURK010000177.1:0-2022 GCA_045606165.1 Christensenellaceae bacterium | reverse complement strand
TGAAAAGGTTAAAGAGCAAACTGTTGAGTTGCTTAATAAGTGCAGTAAATATCCCAATTTTATTCCGTCGTCCGGATGCGATATTCCACCGCTAACGCCGTGGAAAAACATCGAAGCTTTTTTTGAAACGGTTGATGGATTTAAAGCAAAATAATTAATGTGGCCGTAAACGGCAAAAAGTAGGCAGGGAGTTTTTTGCTCTCTGCCTGTTGCGTTTATATAGGTTATAAATTAAAAAGATAGCTACTTAAAGTAAAAAACAGTAAAACTTTTCTTATTTTTTTATTTGAGCTCTTTCGCGCGGATGAACCTAAGTGGGCGGCGCAAGGCATAACGGATGTATGTTGGATGTATCGCGCATCAAACGGAGAACTTTTGATGCTTTGGTCAAATTTTAGCAAAGACGGATATTGCGTTGCCGCTATAAGATCTTCAAATGGGAAAATTACAGGAGAGTGGCTACATGACGAGCGCTTGCTTTATTCGGGTGAGAATAGACCTTACGACGGCGGGCATGGTATGATTTTTACCGCTTTAAACGGATATCAATACCTTTCTATTCATTCTCCCAACGGGGCAGTGGGAAACCCAAACGAAAAGCCGATATTTTATAGAATTGAAGGAAAAGACGGAGTAATTTACACGGGAACAATCGACTTATACGAACAAGAAAGCAGGGGTGCGATTTTATCAATGGTAAGTTTAGAAAATTAATAAATGTACTAACGTTTTTTAAAACAAAATAGATTAAGCGTGGCCGATTAAAAATTTTTAGTATATTCAACTGTGCGTTAATCGCGTTATAGCCCCACTTTTTAACGTTTTTTTTGCGCGTTGCGTTTTTTGTTGGTGCGCGGGCGATGAGTTTGGCGAATAAAATAATTAAGTAATATTATTACCCGTTCAGTTGGGTTCGTTCGTTGCCCAAGTTGTGGTTTAAACTAAAAATATGGGCGCAGATTTATACAAAAAGTTTGCGGTTTTACATTATTGGGCGGTAGTAATTTAAATATCTTTACAAAATCGTTAATTTACAGTATAATAAAATAAAACTTAATTTTAATAATTGAGGAGTAAAAATATGAAACTAATTATCAAAGAAAACTATCAAATGATGAGCGAATGGGCCGCACAGCACATTGTTAACGCTATAAACAACCATAAAGAAAGCAGACCATTCGTATTAGGATTACCTACCGGGTCTTCTCCTCTTGGAGTTTATAAAAAGCTCGTTGAAATGAACAAAGCGGGAAAAGTTACGTTTAAAAACGTAGTTACCTTTAATATGGATGAATACGTAGGTTTACCTAAAGAGCACGACCAAAGTTACTGGTATTTTATGCACGAGAACTTTTTTAATCATATAGATATCCCTGCAGAAAATATCAATATTTTAGATGGTATGGTAGATGACGTAGAGGCTGAATGCGCTCGCTACGAACAAAAAATTGCCTCTTACGGCGGAATTGATTTGTTTATGGGTGGCAGCGGGGTAGACGGCCACATTGCTTTTAACGAACCTTTTACTTCGTTAACGTCAAGAACAGGCGTTCGCGCTTTAACTGAGGATACTTTAATAGCAAATTCTCGCTTTTTTGATAACGACGTAAATAAAGTTCCTAAAACAGCATTGTCTGTTGGCGTTGGAACGGTTTGCGATTCTAAACAGGTGTTGCTGCTTATAAGCGGTCATAATAAGGCACGTGCGTTGCGCCATTGCGTTGAAGGCGGCGTAGACCACGCTTGGACGATAAGCGCGTTACAGCTTCATAAAGACGCAATTATTGCATGCGACGAGGCAGCTTGCGGCGAATTAAAGGTTGATACTTATAAGTATTTTAAAGAAATTTACAAAAACGAAAAATAATTTTGATAAAGAGCGAGGTGAGAATAACGACTTCGCTTTTTTTATTTAATTGTGCGTTAATCGCGCTATAGCCGCACTTTTTGTAGTTAATACAAATAATCACAGCCTAATTTTTTAGTAAGTTTAATAAAAAACGATAAAAGAATATGAAAAAA
>JAZURK010000176.1:0-7330 GCA_045606165.1 Christensenellaceae bacterium | reverse complement strand
TATTAAAGCAATGAAGGCGGGCAAGCACGTTTATTCGGAAGTTTTGCCTTGCCAAACAATGAAAGAGGCTGTTGAACTTGTTGAAACGGTAGAACAAACGGGCAAAATTTACTGCTACGGCGAAAATTACTGTTACCTTCCCGCTACGCGTGAAATGAAAAAATTATACGAGCAAGGTAAACTTGGCGAGTTTGAGTACGCCGAAGGCGAATATATCCACAACTGCTACCCTATTTGGCATAGTATAACTTACGGTGACGAGTCGCATTGGCGCAATAATATGTATTCTACTTTTTATTGTACCCACTCAATCGGCCCTATCGTGCATATAACCAAACAACGCCCCGTTTCAGTTATCGGTTTAGAGGGCACTAAAAACGCAAGAAACCTTATGGTAGGCGCTAAAGGCGGGGCGTTTGGCATTGCTATGATTACCTTTGAAAACGGCGGTATTATGAAAAACATTAACGGTTGCTTTTTAAACGGTAATTCTATTTGGTATTCGTTATACGGCTCTAAAGGTAAAATGGAAAGCGAGCGCGAAGGCAAAAATACCCGTGGCGTTGACGCTATTAACGTTGAAATTAACGGACAAGAAAAACAAAACTATTTAATTAAAGGCGATGAAAACCTTTCGCAATACGGACACAACGGCTCGGACTATTTTACCGTTTATAACTTTATTGAGGCGATTAACGGAAATAAAAACGCCGATATTATCGACGTTTACGAGGCGCTTGATATGTTTTTACCGGGGTTATTTGCTTACCGTTCGATATTACAAGACGGCAAAAAAATGAAAATCCCTAATCTTCGCAATAAGAAAGAGCGCGATTTATACCGCAACGATACCGCTTGCGTAGACCCTAACGTAGCGGGTGAAATGCTACTTCCAACAACGTCACTAGGCACGCCGGAGATTGATAAAGCCGTGTACGAGAATATGTACGAAACTTGGCAAGCAGAGTTTAATAGCGATAAAGGTTACACTAAAGCGGCGTTTACCCAAAGCAGTAAAAAGTAGGGAAAATATTTTATCATATAGCGATTTTTAGCGCGTTATCAATGATTTATAGAGAAAAAATAAAAGGTAAGCAAAAAATTTGCTTACCTTTTTTATTTATAAATTAGTCGTTAGTTTCGCTAGCAGAAACGATAACTTGTCTGCCATCGTAATATCCGCATTTAGAACAAATTCTGTGTGGTTGTTTTTGAGCGTGACATTGTGGACATTCAACAAGTGTAGGAACTTTTGCTTTATAGTTGCTTGCAAATCTCTTTGCGCCTCTTGCTTTAGAGACCTTACTCTTTGGAACTGCCATTTTAAAATACCTCTCTTATATTATTTACAATCGCAATCTTGTTCGTTAAGATTGCATCCGCATATAGGACATAACCCTTTGCAATTTTCATCGCAGTAGATAACGGGTGGACAAGTTGATAAAAACAAATCCCTTACCGCTTGACGCAAATTAACTACCCCGCTAGTGTAAAGATACTCATCTTCTTCCTCGTTAGGATTACTTCTAACGAAAGTAACGGATAATTCTTCGGAATAATCGTAGGTCGCCTTACCTAAACACCTTGCACATTCACCAACAATTTTGCAATCGACTTTGCCGTCAACGTAAACGTCATCTCCGTGAAGTTCCAAAGTGCCACTTACGTGTATGTTGCCGTCGATAACGGCGCTTGGGGTAAGAACTAAATTTTCTTCCGGCGTATAGTCAAAAGAAAAATCCATACAGTCTTTCCCGCTAAATTTTAGTTTTCTTACATCAATATCCATTATTTATCCTATAGATTATACTTTATTTAAAAAGTATTGTCAACTTTATTAAAGCGTTGTTTTTAATTATTTTTAATTAAATGCAACGGAAATTGTATCTCTTGCAATAACGAGTTCTTCGTTTGTAGGGATAACAAGTACTTTAACTTTAGAGCCTTCTTTAGATAAATCCCTAATTTGACCGTTGTTTCCTTGTTCGTTTTTCTCTTTGTCGATTTGGATACCAAGGTATTCAAGACCTTTGCAAACTTTAGACCTAATAAGACCATCGTTTTCGCCAACGCCAGCAGTAAACACTAAACAGTCGATACCACCAAGAGCAGCGGTATAAGAACCAACGTATTTTTTAACGCTATAAGCAAAGATATCAAGCGCAAGTTGCGCCCTATGGTTGCCGTTATCAGCAGCGCCTCTAATATCCCTAAAGTCAGAAGATACACCACTAATACCAATCATACCCGATTTTTTATTGCAGTAGTTAACGGCTTCGCTAGTTGTAAAGTCGTATTTTTTAGCAATAAATTCAACAACGCCTGGGTCGATATCACCGCATCTAGTACCCATTGGAATACCGCCAAGTGGAGTAAACGACATACTTGTATCAATACATTTGCCGTTTTTAACCGCGCTGATTGACGAGCCGTTACCCAAGTGACAAGTAACGATTTTACTTTCCTTGCCTTGTAAACCAAGGTAATTAATAGCCTCGTTAGAAACGAACCTATGGCTTGTTCCGTGGAAACCATAACGACGGATTTTAAAGTCTTGGTATGCTTCGTAAGGAATACCAAAGATATACGCTTCTTCTGGCATAGTGTTGTGGAAAGTAGTATCAAAAACAAGAACCATTGGAGTGTTTGGCATAACTGCTTGGCACGCTCTTACACCAGCGATATTTGCAGGTTGGTGAAGTGGCGCGAATTCAGATAACTCTTCGCATTTTTTTAAGTTTTCTTCAGTAGCAAGAACAGGACCGTTAAACACTTCGCCACTGTGAACGAGACGGTGACCTACGGCAGAAATTTCACTCATATCGCTAATAACGCCGTATTCTTTGTTAACTAAACTATCTAAAACTAACGAAATAGCCTCGGTATGAGTTGGCATATCTTTTTGAATTTCAGTAGTTTTGCCGTTTGCTTTATGTGTAAGTAATGATTTATCAATACCTATTCTTTCGCAAAGACCTTTAGCGATAACGCCTTCAGTATCCATATCGATAAGTTGGTATTTAAGTGATGAACTACCTGCATTAATAACTAAAACTTTCATAAATAACTCCTTAATATAGTTTGTTTAATTTATCTTTTACTTTTGGTTTTTATCTTTTACTTTTGGGCTTTAGATTTGTTTAACACATATCTAGGCTACGGAACAATATAAGGTTGATTGCAAAAGGGTAAATCAAACACAAGTAAGACGAGGCAAACGCCCGTAGATAAGAGTATACATCTTTTCAAGGGCTTTAACAAAGTATTACGCAGTGTTTCATTTGCACTTTAATTAACCGTTATTGAGACGGAGACTAAACTATTTAATTTGGGTTTGAAGGGCTGTAATTGCAACAGCCGCAACGATATCCGCTACCGCGCAACCACGAGATAAGTCGTTGATAGGTTTTGCAAGACCTTGGCAAAGAGGGCCAACCGCTTGGAAACCGCCTAATCTTTCAGTGTTTTTGTAGTTACTGTTACCTGCGTCAAGGTCAGGGAAAATCATAACGTTTGCGTGGCCTGCAACTTCTGAACCTGGCGCTTTAGATTTAGCAACTTCAGGAACGATAGCAGCGTCGAATTGTAATTCGCCGTCGGCTTTATAGTTAGGCGCAAGTTCTTTAAAGATTTTAACGGCATCAGTTACTTTAGTAACGTCGGCGTGTTTTGCGCTACCCATAGTCGAGTGAGAAATAAACGCAATTCTTGGTTCTACACCTGCAATGTATTCAGCCGATTTAGCCGAAGACAACGCGATGTAAGCAAGTTCTTCGCTAGTAGGGTTTTGGTTAAGACCGCTATCAGCGTAGATATAGCAACCGTCTTCACAGAATCTATGACCGCCTTCAGGCGCAATCATTAAAAAGTAAGCCGAAACCATTTTTTCGCCCGGAGCAGTTTTGATTACTTGAAGTCCTGGACGAAGTGTGTTAGAAGTAGAGTGGCACGCGCCCGAAACCATACCGTCAACGTCGTCAGCCTTAAGCATTAACGCGCCGTACATAGTATAGTCTTTTAAAATATACGCTTTAGCGTCTTCAACGGTAGGATATTCAGGTTGACCTGTTTTTTTGTTGATTTTGCCTTGCCTTAAATCGAAAAGCATTTGAGCGTATTTATCAGTATTTTCGTATGTTTCAGGGTTAACGATAGTAACGCCCGAAAGGTCTACGTCTGGGTTTTTAGTTTTGATTTCTTGTTCATTACCTAAAAGAATAATTTTAGAAACGCCTTCTTTTACGGTATCGCTTGCGGCTTTAACAACACGGCTGTCTTCGCCTTCTGGAAGAACGATAGTCTTGTTTAAAGCAGAAGCTCATTTTTTAATTTCGCATAAAATATTACTCATTGTATATCTCCTTTAAAAAACAAGTATTTTTTGCTTTATTATTTATAATTTTTAGTATATAATATAATAAGTATATACCAAACTTTTAAAAAAGTAAATCAAGTAGGTGCCATTTTGAAAATTTGTTCAGCAATTTGTGAATATAATCCCCTACATTTAGGGCATTTAAGACATTTAGATTATATTAAACAAACTATCAACCCCGATATTACCGCAGTTATAATGAGCGGTAACTTTACCCAACGCGGTGAAGGCGCGGTGCTTGATAAATATACGCGCGCCATACACGCAATCAAGGCGGGCGCGGATATCGTAATTGAACTTCCTACCGTTTTTGCTTTATCTAACGCTGAAATTTTTGCTAAAGGCGGTGTTAAACTTATAAACGCGCTACCTAAACCCAACGGAATTTGCTTTGGCGCGGAAACAAACGACTTACCTATGCTAATTAGCGTAGCAAAAGCGTTATCTAGTGAAAGCCAAGACTTTAAAAAGGTATTAAAGCGCGAACTTACTAAAGGCGAACCGCTCGTTAAAGCGCGCGCAACGGCGTTAAGCGAAACTTCTAGCGGAATAGACGCGTCTATTCTAACCTCCCCTAACAACGTTTTAGGGCTTGAATACGTTAAGGCAATTTTAGAAAATGATTACGACCTTGAAATTTTCTCTCTACCGCGTGACGGCGACGCTTATAATCAAACGGAAATCACCAAAACTTGCCCCTCGGCGCGTGCCGTTAGAAAAGCCATTGAAAATGGTAATATAACCAGCGCAAAAGACACCCTTCCACCTTACGTTTTAAGTGATTTGCCAAGTAAATTGCCATCGTTTGACAGTCAAATTTTATTGTCGCTTATCAATAAATCAACCGACGAGATTTCTAAAATTTTAGACTGCACGGAAGGACTTGAAAACAAAATAAAAAACGCCGTTAAAACTTCGTTTACTCTTGAACAATTAATATTAAACGTTAAAACTAAACGTTATACCGAGGCTAGACTTAAACGCATATTTTTTAGCGCTATGCTAGGCATAACTAAACAGTTTACTTTAGACTGTTTAAATAGCGATTTATACCTTAAAGTTTTAGCGGTTAATAAGCAAAAACAAGGTATTTTAGGCGAATTGTCTACGGCAAAATACCCACTTATAACCCGAAAAAGCGACGTTTCTAAACTTTCGGGCATCGCTTACGAGTGCTTTATGAAAGACGTTCTAGCAAACGACGTTTACAACTTAACAACAAAAACTAAAACCAACGAATTTGAAATGAAATTGGTTTAAAAAAGTCCGCTATTTTGCGGACTTTTCTATTGTTCTTTTATAGTAAAATAAATATTGTTGTATAAATCCCGACAATTTGCCGTATTTACAAGAAAGTTCGTTAGAAATAACTTCCCTTGCCTTTTTTTCTCCGCCTAAATTTTCAAGATAAATCTTTTCTATCCAAGTATCAACGGGAAAAGAATCAGTTTTATTAAACCCGAAAAAAGTAATACAATCGGCAACTTTTTTACCTATACCGTGAATTTTAAGTAGTTCTTTTGTTAATTCACTAGTAGGTAAAGCCGTTAAACTATTCAAATCGTATCCGCTATTTAAAAGTTCCGCAAAGCGTTTAACGTACCCGTCGCGATAGCCAAGCCCTACGCTTTTAAAAAACTCAAGCGGTTGATTGCTTAACTTTTCATCGGTAGGAAAAGCGTAATATTCTTCGCCGTTAAAAGCCTTTTTTTCGCCAAGGCTTTTACATAACTTTTCAATGCTACCCTTTATTCTTGGAATATTGTTATTTTGCGAAATTATAAACGAATACGCGGTTTCACGCTTGCTTTGGTTTAAAATTCGTATTCCCTTACCTAAACTTGCCACTTTTGAAATAAACTCGTCGTTTAATAAAAGGATATCGTTATAGATTTTAGAGTAATCCCTTTGTAAATCGAAATAGTTTTCAAAATATGCTAAATCATCGGCAAAAATATAGGAATATTCCCCCTCGGTGTAAGCGTAACAACACTTATCCTCACTAAATACCTTGTAGCCCTTTTCGTGCGGAATAAACCTAAAAACCTGACCACACTCTAAAGTATCGGTCAGGTTAAAGAATTCGCTACTTACCTTAAGCGTTTGCATTTTTTAAGAATAAAATACCTAAAGTGTTAGGTCCACAGTGACAAGATACCGTACAGCCTGCTTGAGTTTCGTAAACGTTTTCAAAGCCAAGACTATCAACTGCTTCGTGCGCTGCTTTAATCATTTCAGGTGTTGCAGAACTATAAGTGATAAACACAACCGATTTATCAATATTAGGGTTTTCCGCTAATACGTCTTTACAGTAGTTAGCAACAACCGAAGGCATAGGTCCCCTATACTTACCTGCCATACCCATTTTACCTTCACTAACGGCAATCTTTGGTCTAATTTTAAATACGTTTGCGCCTAAAAGTTGTAAACTAGAACATCTACCGCCTTTATGTAAATAATCAAGTCTTTCAATAACAAAACTAACTTGAAGGTCGCTCGTTCTTTTTCTAACTTTTTCTGCTATAACTTTAACGTCACTTTCAGTTTCAGTAAGTTTACGCGCGTAAATTGCAAGTAACGCTACGCCTGTTGAAAGCGCCCTAGAGTCGA
Source organism: Christensenellaceae bacterium (assembly GCA_045606165.1). Classification (GTDB taxonomy): domain Bacteria; phylum Bacillota; class Clostridia; order Christensenellales; family Borkfalkiaceae; genus HGM11412. The sequence goes on along the minus strand of JAZURK010000176.1, from coordinate 345 downwards.
TAATTTCTACCTTGCCGTTAAAATTTTTAGAAGCGTTGATTGCATTGTTGTAAGTAGTACTCATCTCACTTGAAATTGAAAAGTGAATAATAGCATCGTAGTCTTTTAAAACTTCTTCAAAAAACTCGTTAAATTGCGCTTCGTTAACGGCGCTTGTTTTGGGTAATACACCCGTTTTAGAAACGTATTCAAAAATTTCAGCGGTAGTAATATCCCCGTCTTTGTATTCTTCATCACCAAGCAAAAAATTAAAAGGCTTAATTTTAATATCATATTTCTCTATAAGTTCTTTAGTTAAATCAATAACGCTATCAGAAGTAATTGCTATTTTCATAAATTTTCTTC